>CAYXQH010000562.1:0-4490 GCA_964467425.1 uncultured Saprospiraceae bacterium | reverse complement strand
ACCGATTGTGTGATTTCTTTGGCGTGAATAATCGAACCTTCCGCCAAAATAGTGCTCGTGATTTTTGTTCCATCAATTTTCGATGGACCAAGCATTCTTGGGCGTGTAAAAATTACCTGGCTATTATCAAAAAGATTAAAGGCAGGGATATCATCTGTTAGTGCAATATTAGCTTCAAAAAAAGAGCGAATACTTCCAATGTCTTCCCAATAACCGGTGTATTGATAACCAGCAACTTTCATCCCCTGATTAATCGCTAAAGGAATAATCTCTTTACCAAAATCAATAGCTTCTGGATTCTCATCAAATAGCTGTTTAATTATTTTTTTACTAAAAATATAAATCCCCATCGACGCCATATAATGTCTGCCGGCAGCAGCGTCTTCCGCAGGAACTTCAGATTTCCAATCGACTAATAATTCCTTAGCAGGTTTTTCAATAAAAGTTTTGATATAACCTTCCGCATTGACTTTCATAATGCCAAAAGCAGGCGCATCTCGATCAGTGACCGGTAGGGTAGCGATAGAAACATCTGCTTTTTGATTGACATGGAAACGCCCAAATTCCTCTAAATCCATATTGTACAATTGATCTCCGGAAAGGATGAGCATGTAATCGTAATCATGGTTGTAAAGGTGACGCATACATTGACGAACGGCGTCCGCAGTTCCTTTATACCAACTTCGACCATCCGGTGTTTGTTCGGCAGCAAGAATGTCAATAAAACCATTGCTGAATGAATCCAGGACATAAGTGTTTTTAATGTGCTGATTGAGGGATGCGGCATTAAACTGCGTCAGGACAAACATTCGGCGAACGCCAGAATTAAGACAGTTGGAAATTGGAATATCTATGAGTCTGTATTTTCCAGCAATCGGGACAGCAGGTTTCGAACGTTTTTCTGTAAGCGGGGATAAGCGAGAACCTGCGCCACCACCCAAAATCATGCTAACCATTTTTATGGACATAAGGTTTGTTTTTTATTTGGCTTAAAATTTCATTGTAAAATATTGAAAATAAGTATTCTGTGAAACTCCGTGTAATTAAATACTTAATCATTAATTCAAAAATTGTACTGAAAACAAAATACAAAACTATAGAGGTATTTTTATAAAAATCAAATGAGCTTGTTAATTATACTTTAATTTTTTGACAGCTTTACCAATTCTTTATACATTTTAATGTATGTTTTAGCAGATCTATCCCAGGAGAAATCTACTTTCATAATTTTTTCTCTTAACTTTTTAAAAGAAGAAACGTTTTGGTAAATATCATGTGCTCGTATAAGCGCTTCAATGACCTCTTCACTGTTTAAATTAGAAAAAGTAATTCCACAACCATTCTTTTCTTTTATATCTGGAACACTATCCTTAAGTCCTCCTACTGTTCGCACAATCGGGACGGTTCCATAGCGCATAGCATACATTTGATTTAAACCACATGGCTCCACTCTTGAAGGCATTAAAAGAAAATCGGACCCAGCATACAAGGAATGGGCAAGTCCTTCATTATATTCTAAAGCAGCATTGAAGTAGGGTTTGAAACTTTGTTCCATGCTTTCGAATTGTTGATGCAACGATTTTTCACCTGTTCCAAGGACAATAAAATTTGCCCGATAGCCTTTTGCTAAAAACCGACCGATAGCTTCTGGTAAAATGTCAGCACCTTTTTCCCGAACTAACCGACCAATAAAGGTGAAGACCGGCAGTTTTGGATCAATCGGAAATCTTTTAAGAAGGGCTGATTTATTTTCCTTTTTAAAATTCGCCACACTTCCTTTTAATGTAAAAGGCAAATAAGCATCTGTCTTAGGATCCCAGACTTTTGTATCAATACCATTGATTATTCCTTTTGATTTTTTAGCCTCATTATTCAATAACCATTCTAATCCGGACTTTAGTTTTATTTCTTCCAGATAGTTTTCAGAAACCGTCGTTAATTTCCAGGTGTTTTTTATTCCACTTGCTACAGGATTGATCGCATTGTCCCAATCCAAAAGACCATTTTTTCGACCGTCAAAAAAGGGGAGAAGATGAACGTAATCCCAACTATATGCACCCTGATATTCTCCATTATGGATTGTAAAAACAGTCGGGATATTAGCCAATGATTGGAAAGGTGCACTATGTTTTATAAAAAATGGAATAAGCCCGGTATGATGATCGTGGCAATGTAAAATAGCTGGTTTTTTCTTTAAACTTAAAACCCAATGAAGGACGGCTTGTTGAAAAGAAAGATAGCGTTCGATTTCATCACTATAAAATCCACCGTTTGGATCTGCATAGACTCCAGCCCGATCAAATTTTCCTGGAATGGAAACGACATAGAATGCAAAACCAAGTTTATCTGCTTTGAGTTTTTCTATTGAAAAAGAATAAGTCTGATCATGAATAGCCAATTCGCCTTTGAAGACGGACTCGAAGGATTGCTCTAAAATCCACTTTGTATGATACTTTGGAATGATGACCGCAGATTCCCAATTAGAAGCACTTAGATATTTTGGAAGTGCACCCACAACATCGCCTAATCCACCGGCTTTGGCTGCAGGATAACATTCGGCGCTGATGTGTAGGGTTTTCATAAGGTAAATTTTTGCTTAGTTTTTCTGTGCTGCAAAATAGGTATTTTTTGGAATAGGAGATGGGTATTAGGCGAGACTTTATTTTGTTTTTAACGCGTTTTATGACTGAATTTTCTAAAATGAAAAATGCCAATCCTATTTCAGTTTGTGGCTTTCGAAAAAATACGTACCAAAAATTTAATGAACAATCACTTTCCGAGAATACCCTCCATCAATAGTGACAAAATAAACACCAGCTTCCCATTGCTTGGTGTCGATATATTTTCGGCCACCGGAACATTTTGGAAAAGAGTCCATGCGTTGTCCCAGAATATTAAATATTTCAATATTGGCATAAAACATTCCATCCCATTCGACAGTCAGAAAACCATTAGAAGGATTTGGAAATACTTTGAAAGCGGACTCATCAATAATTTCGACAAGTGGAGTAAGGGTGTTGCAAAAATTAGTGTCAGGCATCAATTCAATCCAGCCTTTACCACTCAGGTCTTTATTATCAAAAGCTGCAAAATCTGCTGGGTATCTTTTTACACGGAAGGTTAGATTATTATTAATAGTCAAGGTGTCTCCTTGCGTAGCAGGATTACCAGCTACTAAAGGTGTTTTGTATTCCCAAACAATTTCATCGTTTGGAGTTAATTCGAAGGTGTAACCAAATCTGCCAGAAGTGATCAGCGTATTTCCATTAGGTAAAAATTGTACGCTGGAAAGTCCGGTAGACCATAGATCAGTTGGGGTAGGGTGGTCGAAAGTTTCGCTAAATGTTTCAGGTAAATAAGCACCTGCTCCATTGACCAAATAAGCCCAGTCATACATTTCCCAGGCGGGAAAGAAGGTACTGGCATTTGAAAAATCTGGACCGACTCGATTATTGAAAACAGCAATTTGCCCATATTGCGGATGGTTGGTTTCCAGGAAGTCATCCACCCAATGTGCATCATGCTGAAAAAATAATTGTTGATCACTGGAATCGCCTAATTGATAGGTGATTGGATTGCCCCATCGATACATCAAGTCGCCTCCAATATTGCTCAGTCCGCCCGTATGACCTGCAGCTTCTGCTGTCGAGGTGGAATGATCGATGATCCATATTTCATCAAAGTAAGGAATGCTTAACATGATTTGACCAAGCTCATCATTATAATCGAGCGCATTTCCATGCATCCAATCCGGGTGACCATCTACGCGACCATAGTTTACATCAATTAGTTCGGGATGTTCGGAGATCACACCAAAATTTGCCTGGTTCGCATCGAAATCCTGAACCAAATGATCCCAGGCATGCCACTCCCAAATAATAGCATCTGTATTGGGATCAATTTCAAAAACCCAGTCAGGCCATAAGACGCCTTGCGATAGAGTGGACGTATCTCTTCCTGCAGCAATGCACGCTTCGGTTGTCTTTAATTCCCAGGCCAACGCAATGATTGTCCCGTCATCAGTGATCGCAAAATCATGATGTAATCGTTGAGTGCTATCATTCATTTCAAAATCCCAAATCAAATTATTATCCCAATCTCGAATCTCTAAAATTGCTCCACCTCCACCTGCCCAGATTTCATCGTTTACTACACTTACATCTCTTTTAGCTTTATAGAGTAAGCCGTCAGAACTTAGATAGGCAGTATTTCCAGGTCGCCAGTTAGCATCATCTTCCCAAACATGAACGATTTCGCCACAGTTGTCAATTAAATAGACATTTGGCTGATTATGTGGAAACATCAAATTATAACCATCAAATGCCTGGGTAGGTTGATAGGAAAGTAAACCAACCGTATTTTGTGCATTTAGGACACTTATAGATAAAATCAATACGATTACAAGCCAAGTATAAATTCTATTCATGAAAAAAGATTATGCTTTTTGAAAGACGGGATTAAACTATCTGTGTTCTAGAAAATTTAAATTA
>CAYXQH010000561.1:0-4503 GCA_964467425.1 uncultured Saprospiraceae bacterium | reverse complement strand
CGCCAATAAAACGAGTCAATATTTGCATCTTTTGACTACTTCTGGTTCTGGCTTTCCAAATGACCTTTGGGTGCCTTCAACGGATAAAATAAAACCACAGCAATCGAAAATAATAGATATCGGATTAAAGTGGAGATTCAAAAAGGACTGGTCTTTAGAAACGAATGCTTATTACAAAAAAATGTCTCAGCTCATCAACTTTATTGAAGGTGCCAATTTTTCTTCTAATTCAAATGTTCTCAATTCAAGCAATTGGGAAGATCGGGTGACCACAGGATCAGGAACTTCAAAAGGTCTGGAGTTTTTATTAAAAAAAGAAAATGGAAAAGCAGGCGGATGGATTTCTTATACCCTTTCAGAAACTGATCGGACATTTCCAGAATTGAACAGTGGCAAGGCCTTCCCTTTTCGATTTGACCTTCGCCATGTTTTAAATATTGTGAGCACTTATAAATTTAGTGAACAATGGAGCATTGCAGCAACCTGGAATTATAGTTCAGGAAGTAATATAAGTTTGGCTTTTTATGACTGGCAATACATTCGCCAAAGTGGTGCTCTTGACATCACTTATCTAGACCACGGATCTAAAAACAGTTTTCAACTTCCTGCCAATCATCGGCTTGATCTTTCTACAAAATTTCAGCGTAAAAAATCCTGGGGAAATCTGTCTTTTGACCTCGGTGTTTATAATGCCTATAATCGAACAAATATCTTTTTTATAAAACCGAGCTATAATCCACAATCAAACACAATAAACTATAAAAGTGTTAGCTTAATTCCTTTGCTTCCTTACTTTAGTATTAATATCGAATTATGAAATTGATTTCTTTTTTATTTGCAGGTTTGCTATGTTTCTCTTTTTTCAGTTGTGAAAAAGATATCGAATTAGATTTTCCAAAACAAGGTAAACTAGTGCTTTTATCTAATTTCAATCCAGACAGTTTGTTTAGGGTACATTTAACAACCTCAAGGTCTATCGGAGAGAGCAGCAACCCCAGAACGGAATTTCCATCAAACGCATCTATTCGTTTACTAGAAGACGGTGCTGATTTAGGTGATTTCATTTTTGAAGAAAGCGATGATCCTGATTATCTTGCTTCTTATTATTATTTAAATAAAAAACCAGAAGCTGGAAAAACATATGCCATTCAGGTAGATGTTCCAAACTATCCATCCATAAAATCGGAAGCTAGTACACCTGCTATTACTTTTCCTTTTGAAAGATTAAATGCGACATCAGTTTCTTCAAGAGCTAGTGTAAATTTTCCAGAGTTTTTAGATTATACGGTAAAAACAAAATTACAACCTTCCGCTCCAATAAATAGTTCCGCCTATTTTCACCTTAAAGCCTGGCAAAACAAAACCTACTTTTTTATAGACAATCAGGATACGATTGAATACTCTTTTCCTTTTGAGGTAGAATTTAGCCTTCCAAATTCGATACAGCATTTACGCATTTTACATGAGCAAGGAATTCTAATTGATCAGGAAGCTTTCCGAGATAATCCAGATGGTATTGAAATTAGTTTCTTTTTTGATTTTGATTCAGCATTTGAATTAAAAACTCCAATCTATTTAGAATTAAGAAACGTAAGTGAAGATTATTATTTATTTCATAAATCTGTTGGAGAGCAGGAATATTCAAGTCTGAGAGAAAGTGTTCTAGCTACTCAATCCATTTTGATTCATAATAATATAGAAGGTGGGCTTGGTAATTTTAGTGGCTATCAAGTCACATTGGATTCTATTCGTTGGTAATAAAAAAAGGCCAAAATCCTTCGACTCTGGCCTTTCATACATGTTACTAATTCCAATTATTAAATTGTACCCTATAGCTAAATTTGAGTATGCTTAAAGATTCATCACAATCTTAGTATATTCACTTTAAACGTTTTTTGCTGGTCTTCAACTCGCACTCTAAGGAAATACATCCCATCTGCTATTTTGTTTTTATCGAGTGGAAGATGAAACGAATGCTCCCCATCTGATTGACGTCCACTTGCTTCTGGAAATGAAATTACTTTTTGTCCAACAACTGAATAAAGTGCAACGTCTATATTAGCAGCATTATCTAATCCATATTGCAACATTATATAATCATTCGCAGGGTTAGGAAAGACACTCATTCCAAAAGCTATATCCAATTCATCATTGGAAACTGTTCCAATTGGAAGAAAGACGGCAGTTAAGGTATCTGCCTGTTCAAGCGTAATGGTAGATCTTCTGTCTAAAGGATCCGCAATTAAATTACCTGCACTACTTACCCAATGGCTAAATTCATACTCATCTTCATAGTCATTAAAAACTTTTGCCTTTATTTTATTTTCCATTCCTCCAAAGTATTCACCACTCCAAGGGAAGGTCTCTATGTCTAAAGTATTAAAATCAATCTCTCCAACTTCTGCTGGCTCTGTCATTAGTGTAATAGTATAAGGTCCAGAAAGCTCGTCGTAACATTCTAACATTCCGTCATCCAAAAGTTCACAACGTTGTCCTATAAAATCCTTTAGATCCTGAACATTCGATTGCCATTCCGCCATTGATCCTCCCCATCGATCAATTTGCGCTGGCATTTCTGGCTCAATTACATCTAGCATTCTATCTAATGTCGTCATCATATTTTCACAAGTGTAAACAGTATTCATCATATCCGCATACCTTGAATAATACAATTGTTTAAATTCTGCATTTTCATCTAATAGTTTTAAAAATATCTTTTCATGCTGCCCAACATCTTCACCAAATCCAAATCCAAAAAACTCATCCATAAATTCTCCTATTTCTTCTAAGTCGCAAGGATCTGCATCAGGGTTAGTATTTGGAACACCACTATAGTTAATATAATAATCAAAGGTTGCATCCAAATCCCAAAGGATATATCCCCATTTTTTATGATCTCCATCAGGATTACGACCACGCCACCATCCGGTATTATAGTTTAACCAATCAGAAGCAACAGCGTTAAGGTTGACGATCATATAATCTATTAAACTCACCATGTTAATACTGTCTTCCGCAATTTTATAATTGGCAGCATCACTCATGTCATTATCTAAAATAAAGTCTCTTAAATTCTCCCAATCTTCTTGTGCTTGTTGTCCACCATATTCAATTTCAGTATCGCCCCAGGTTGAAAGATATTGAATATCATATTTTCCCTGGTCATAATATTCTTTGGTATAATCATGATCGACTGGTCTATCTCGCATACCATAAACGCCCCAATATTCTCCGTTTAAAAATAAAATAACACGTTCAACCGCTCTTGTGTCTAACTTCATTCCGCCTTCTCTCGCTAACTCTTGTACATACTCATCACGAATATGTGTGCTTCCATCATGTACCCCATCATTAATTGCAGGATAATTATCATCTCCTGAATTTCGAAACATAATTTTTTGATAGTCATCTCTATCAGAAAAGGAAAACAGAGGTGAATTTATAGCTTTTGAATACCCCATTTCATCACGAGACACCCAATCAAGGCTTCTATGATCTAATACCCAGGAATCTTGTCCATGACGATTAAGCGATCCAAATGAAGTTGCTTCTAATTGCTTATCAACATTAAAATATTCTAATGATCCAATTGGAATCAAATCGCCGTTTCCATTCGCCAACTCAATCACATCATCTGCAGCTACTGAAAAAACAGCCAAAGAATAATCTTCATCAATAAAATAGGTATTAAAATCCATTTTCCCAGTTAGAATAGTTGCATCATTACTAAACGCTTGTGCCTTTACAACCCTGGTATTATTGATCGTTATTGGTGCAGTATATTCTGGAGAGGTAGCGGTTGGATTAGTACCATCTGTTGTATATCTAAGAACAGAATTGGGTTCATTATTGGTAATCGAAACCGTTTGACTTCCAGCGTAATAACCGGCACTAAGACTCATCTCCGGTGTTGCGGTATAGCTAGTAAATTGTGGCGTGGCATCGTTTGAAGAACCAAAACTTGGCTGTGTACAAATCGCCCAGGTATTAGCACCATCTGTAGTACGTGCCCGAGAATGCTCCACTAAGGTTAATTCTAATTCAAATATTTCTTGAATATTACCATTTGGATCACTAAAAAGGAGACTCTCCTCTTCTTTTGTTTGAGCTAATTTGAAATTTGTATGATATTCTCCATTGCTTACTAAATCTCTTCCGGAGCAAAGAAATACTAAAAAGCCATTTGCAGGAATCATTGTACCTGCCGGGATTTCCCATTTCTCTGGATTAGTAGCTTTATCAGAAAGATGCCAACCGCCAATATCAACAGCCGTTGAACCTGAATTATGTAACTCCACCCAATCTTCAGTCTTAAAAAAACTATCGGTGAAGCTATTAAGATTGGAAGCGGAATATTCATTAATATGTACCTGCGCAGTCAATAAAGAGCTAAAGCAAGCTAGAAAAAATAAAAGGAAAAAGTTTTTCATTCTAATATTGTTTTTTTTGTCAGCACTTGAATTAAAATAGTTGTATGTATCAAGAGGTCGTACGAAATATTCT
>CAYXQH010000560.1:0-4523 GCA_964467425.1 uncultured Saprospiraceae bacterium | reverse complement strand
AAACAGTAGAATTGAGTTAACAATTCTTAACTATTTCGGATATAAAAAGGATCTTGTTTGGCATGGTATTAGTGATTTTAACCATACCTCAGCTCTGGTTCAAATAGAACTAGTATTAAAAATTTACTAGTTGATTTATGAATTAGATAAATTGTTCGACTTCTTGTAGGAGCAATTTAGATCAATTTAATCCCCATGGTTTTCCCAAAGTCTCCCGAAAATGAAAAAGAGCGTTTAGCTGCTCTAAAGTCTTATCAGATTCTTGATACACTTTCAGAACAAAATTTTGATGATATTACCTTGATTGCATCTCAGATATGTGGGACTCCAATCTCTTTGATCAGTTTAGTTGATGAAAATCGGCAATGGTTTAAATCAAAAGTAGGTTTAGAAGCCACAGAAACACATCGAGATTTTGCATTTTGCGCACATGCCATTAATGAACCGAAACAAATATTTGAAATTCCTGATGCTTATGAAGATGATCGTTTTCACGATAACCCGCTAGTTACCGGAGGACCTAATGTTCGCTTTTATGCTGGAGTGCCTTTAGTCACTCCCAATGGGGAAGCACTTGGGACATTATGTGTAATTGATAATGAACCGAAGTCACTAACGGACGATCAAAAAATTGCATTAGAAGGACTTTCTCGACAGGTGATGGCACAATTGGAGTTGCGTAGAAAAAACAGGCAGCTTTCTAAAATGTTAGACGATCATCAAAAGATGAATGAAAAGTTTAAATTACTTTCATTGGTAGCTAGAAAGGCAGACAATTTGATTCTTATTTTAAATGAGAATAAACAAATTATTTACGTCAATCAAGCCTTCTTAAAAAAGTGTGGTTTTTCAAAACAAGAATTATTTTTAAAGAATCCATTAGACCTTTTTGAAAATGAATATTCTGAAAATATTTTTGCAGAGCTTAATGAAAAATTAGCGAATGAAAAACCATTTACAATGGAACTACCCTATAAAAAGAAGGAGGGTGGAGTGCTTTGGATCGAAACACATATTTCTATTGTAAAAGATGAATTAGGTGAAATTAAAAAATATATCGCAGTTGGTTCGGATGTTACAGATTTGAGAGAAGAAAGAAAAATATTGTCCAACTTATCTCTTGTAGCCAGTAAGACGCAAAGTGCGGTTATTATTACGAATGCTTCCGGAGAAATTGAATATGCTAATCCTGCATTTGAAAATATGACGAGTTATCGATTGGAGGAAGTAAAAGGTAAAAAGCCGGGTTCATTTCTGCAAGGGAAAGATACGGATCCTAGTCATATTGCACAGATGAGAGCTGGTATTAAAAGTTTAAAACCTTTTAATCAGGTTATACTGAATTATACCAAAACAGGGGAAGCATACTGGCTTTCATGTTCTATTTCTCCAGTGTTTGATGATGCAGGCAAACTAATGAAATTTGTTGCAGTAGAACAAGATGTTACCAAACAAAAAGAACATGAAAATGCTTTAATTAAAGCAAAGGAGGAAGCAATAGCTGGACAGTTGGTGAAGGACCAATTCCTTTCGAATATGTCTCATGAGATCAGAACTCCAATGAATGGGATTATCGGAATCTCAAACATCTTGTTGAAAAACGATAACCTTTGTACCAAGAATAGAGAATTAGTTCAGCATATAAATGGCGCAGCTAATCATTTATTGGTGATCATAAATGATATTTTAGACCTTTCAAAAATAAATGCGGAGAAACTTACTTTCGAAAAAATAAACTTTGACTTTAGATCAATATTTAAAACCTTACATTATTCTTTAGGATTAAAAGCAGAAGAGAAGGGCATTGAATTTATAACTGATCTTGATCCTAAAATTCCAGAATGTCTTGCAGGTGATCCAACAAGATTTAATCAGATATTATTGAATCTTTCTAGTAATGCAATCAAATTTACGGAACGAGGAAAAGTAAATATTGAAGCGAAGTTATTGGAAGTTAATGAGAAAGGACCAAAAATAGAATTCTATGTAAGAGATACGGGGATAGGGATAAAAAAAGATAAAATTAAAGATGTCTTTAATCAATTTACCCAATCTAATTTGACCATTGCCCGAAAATTTGGAGGTACTGGATTAGGGCTCTCTATTGCCAAAAAATTAGTCGAGATGTACGAAGGTACAATAGAGATTGAAAGTGAATATGGAAAAGGAACGGTCTTTTCTTTTTCTCTACAGTTTTTCCATGAAGTAGCAGAAGTGAAAAGTGTAGATGATTCATTTGTTGATTTGAGTGATAAAGAAAAAGCTAATATTAAAATACTTTTGGCAGAAGATAATAAACTCAATCAGATCGTAGCAACGAGACAAATAAAAAACTTTGGATTTAAAATTGATGTTGCTGAAAATGGACAAGAAGCCATTGATCAATTACTCAAAAAGGAGTATGACTTAATCTTAATGGATGTCAACATGCCGGTGATGAACGGTCTGGATGCAACCCGGTATATTCGGAAAAATTTAAAGGAAAAAAGAGATATTAAAATTGCTGCAATGACAGCTTCTGTATTGACGAAAGATATCCAATTATGCTATGATGCGGGAATGGATGATTTTATTTCTAAACCTTTTGTACCAGAAGAACTTTATCAAAAAATAATCTTACTGATGAATCAAAAGAAACCGAAAGAGGTGGTAAGCTGATCTTTGTCTATTAGTCGCTCAGGTTTTTAAGATTTCGAGTTTTTTAAACCTAAAGACAGGCTAGGCTTTTCCTACTTTTTGTTAATTTTGCTGCTCAAATTTTAATATATGATTTCGGTAGATAATATAGCAGTAGAATTTAGTGGGCACACCCTTTTTGAGAATATCTCTTTTGTCATCAATGAAGCGGACAAGATTGCCCTGATGGGTAAGAATGGAGCTGGAAAATCGACGATGATGAAAATTATTGCCGGTGTTGAAAAAGCAACCAGAGGTAATGTTCAATGTCCCAAAGAAGCGAAGATCGCCTACCTGCCACAGCATTTATTGACAGACGATAATTGCACTGTTTTTGAAGAAGCTTCCAAAGCTTTTAAAAAGGTATTTGAGATGCGAGATGAAATGGCTCGACTCAATAAAGAATTGGAAACCCGCACTGATTACGAATCCAAAGAATACATGTCGATCATTGATAAGGTGACAGAACTTGGAGAGGTTTATTATTCCTTAGAAGATGTTAATTATGATGCGGAGGTTGAAAAATCGTTATTGGGTTTAGGATTCAAACGACCTGACTTTACCAGACCTACAGCCGAGTTTAGTGGCGGATGGCGGATGCGAATAGAGTTGGCGAAAATATTATTACAAAAACCGGATTTGATTTTATTAGATGAGCCTACCAATCATATTGATATAGAATCAGTGATTTGGTTAGAGGATTTTTTAGTCAATAAAGCCAAAGCGGTTTTAGTCATTTCGCATGATAAAGCATTTATCGACAATATTACCAATCGGACGATTGAAGTGACAATGGGAAGAATTTATGATTATAAAGCCAATTATTCTCATTATCTCCAATTGCGCGAAGAACGTCGTGCCCACCAATTAAAAGCATTCAAAGAACAAGAGAAAAAAATAGAAGAAAGTAAACGGTTTATCGAACGATTTAAAGGTACCTATTCGAAAACCAATCAGGTGAGTTCCGTAGAACGAATGCTTGAGAAAATGGAAATTATCGAAGTGGATGAAGTGGATAATTCCGCGTTGAAATTAAAGTTTCCTCCATGCAAACGATCTGGAGATTATCCAGTCATTGCAAAAGACTTATCTAAAAAATACGGAGAACATGTCGTATTTAAAGATGCCAGTATGACGATTGAAAGAGGAGAGAAGGTGTCTTTTGTTGGTCGAAATGGTGAAGGTAAATCCACAATGATTAAAGCGATCATGGGCGAGATTGATTTTGAAGGAGAATGTAAGCAAGGGCATAATGTAGAAATCGGTTATTTTGCACAAAACCAAGCGTCCCTTTTAGATCCGGACTTGACTGTTTTTCAAACCGTAGATGAAGTGGCAAAAGGCGAGATTCGAACGCAAATTAAAAATATCTTAGGACGTTTTATGTTTAGTGGAGATGATATTGATAAAAAGGTATCTGTGCTTTCTGGAGGCGAGCGCACCCGACTAGCAATGGTAAAATTATTGTTAGAACCAGTAAACTTCTTAATCCTGGATGAGCCAACGAATCATCTGGATATTAAATCCAAAGATGTATTAAAAGATGCCTTATTAGCTTTCGATGGAACCTTAATATTAGTATCGCATGATCGAGCCTTTTTGCAAGGCCTTGCCAATAAAGTTTTTGAATTTAAAGACAAACGGGTAATCGAGCATTTTGAAACGGTTGATGATTTTCTAGCTAGAAATCGAATAGAAAACCTTAAAGAGATCGACCTGATGTCCTAGTCAAATTGCTCTATTCTTGCTAGGAGAATAAAAAAAAATGTACTACTTTCGCAATTCCTTCATTTAGGGTCATTAGCTCAGTTGGTTTAGAGCGCTGCCTTGACAGGGCAGAGGTCACT
>CAYXQH010000559.1:0-4524 GCA_964467425.1 uncultured Saprospiraceae bacterium | reverse complement strand
AGCAAGCTTAAAATTATTTAAACATTCCACATTCCACATTCCACATTCCACATTCTTTCCCCTTATCATCTTATTTCTACACCTTTTCACTTTTCCTGTGGACCTAAGTATTTTGATATTTACTTTTGGTGGAAATTATAATCCCGCACCAAGCCTAAGTAAAGCCCAAAGCAAAGACTATTGAATTTGATTTTTAGAAAAATCAGTTTTAATTGGCTATAAGAATTACCTCTTTTGGATATCCGGAAGAGGTTTTTTTACTGAACTATTTAGCCTAAATATGACATTAGATTGATGATTACATATATGACTCAAAAGGGGGTTGTTTTTTTTTGTTGTCAAATTGAGTTATTTTTACTTATCATCATGACTTCAGTGAAGAGAATAATAATATTAGCATTTATTTATACACTATGTGTACCCTGCCATTCACAAAGCCTAATTAGTAATGTCAAGTTCTTTAATTATAATGATGGTTTAACGGATCGTAATGTTTATAGTATTAATCAGGATGACCGAGGATTAATTTGGATTGGAACAGGTAATGGTTTATGTCGATTTGATGGGAGAAAATTTCAAGCATTTAATGAGAAAAACAGCCCGCTTGGGTCTGGAAGGTTAATTAAGATTGTAAAAGATAAATTTGGCAACTTCTGGATACAAAAAATAAATACGCCGGTTATTCATTTCAATCCTTTAAATGAGACAGAATTATCACTGGAAGCAGAAATGAAGGAATATGGAGAATTGACCCTTTTTGATACTAGAAATTCTTCAGTTGCGGAGGTCTTTTTCAAAAACGAAGAAGATGCAATATTTATATTAAACGATTCGAATAAAATTGTCCCTTTTGGAAATCTGGTTATTTCAAAAGATAATATCGTTCATTCTACTTCGTGGAGAACTTTAATGGTGAGTAATCTTTCGCATCAGCAGTATGTAGAAATTAGTGAACAAGGGGATACTCTGCGAGACTTTTCTAACTTAGAAAGGGGAACACTATTTTGCGAGGACGATAAAATGATATTCAGAAAGTTTTTAGAAGGGCCTTCTGATTCTTTTGATAGTCCAATATTTACAATCGGGAAAAATACCCTACCGGAAAGCATGCCCTTTAAAAAAGATGGTAACCCTTATCTTTTTAAATTAATCCCTTCGGATGATTTTTATTCAATTCATGATCAAGAAGAAAATATTTGGGTAAGTTTTAATAATAAAATACTGTTGTTTGATTCCAACAGAAATTTTCAACTAGACCTAACAGGAAAACTTGTAGATGAGTTTGGGAAAATTGGAGGAGTGAACGAAATGTTTGTTGATAAACATAATCGTTTATGGATCGGATCTGGATATGGATTGTCAATTATAGAACTTAAAGAAAATCCCTTTCAACGATACATAAATAAACTAGGAGTAAGTACCAGATGGATTACAGAGCTTTCAAATAATCGGCTATTGATTTCTACCTATGGGGGTATTAAAATTTTGGATAAAAATTCTGGCAAACTTTTAAAAACCTTTGATAAGTATGGAATGACATTAACCGAATATAAATCAGGACTTTATCTATTTGCTTCTGGGGTATCAATAATGATGTATAATGATTCAACGGAATCTATAAAGACGACTAATTATCGAATGCCTAATTATCGACCGGGGATGATGGATGTTCTGTATTATGACTCAGAAGAAGAAGCTTTATATGTTGGCTCCGATCTAGGAAAATTTGATAATAAAGATTCTGTCGTGCTGTCTTCGTATGAAAAATTAAACGAGTTTCAGGACTTTAACCGACGAAAAGTATCTTTTTTTTATAAAAACCATGAAGGGCTTTGGATTGCTACCTTAAACGGACTTTACCTCTTAGATAAGGAAATAGGAATCATCGATCATGTTTTATTTCCGCATAATCATATCAAACATTTTCATGAAGATCAACAAGGAGATTTTTGGTTAGCTACAGGAGGAGGTGGCTTAATTCATTGGGATCGAAAATCAGATACCAAAAGACAGATTACAACAGAAGATGGTCTTTCGCATAATGTTTTATATGCAGTTTATGAAGATCAGTCTGGATACTTGTGGTTACCTAGTAATAAAGGCTTAATGCGATTCGATAAACGAACTGGGGAAGTAAATGTTTTTCAGCAGGAAGATGGTATTTGTCATGAAGAATTTAATACACATTCGCATTATCAGGGAGAAGATGGTCGCCTGTATTTTGGCGGACTTGCTGGAGTGACTGCTTTTTCACCAGAAGAGGTTAAATTAATAAAAAATGATGCCCCATTTATAGTGACACAATATCAGCAGTTTGATGCAGAAGATGGAGCATTGCTCAATAGAACAGAAGATTTGCGCTCTTCAAAAAACATTACGCTTAAGCCCAGAGATAAGTTTTTCATCTTAGACTTTGCATTGTTGGATTATTCACAAAATGATATTGTCTATGCCTGGAAAATTGATGGACTTGATGAAGAATGGAATTTTCAAAAAGAAAACTCCGTAAGAATTAATGGATTGGATTATGGAAATTATACCCTGCAATTAAAAGCCAGAGGCTCAGGTGGGCAATGGGCAGAAAACAAGCTTTCTATTTCAATAAAAGTGCTTAAACCATTTTACCTGAACCCTGTTTTTTTAGCCTTTGTAATTATTGGCATATTAGCTTTGCTTTATGCTTATTTTAAATATCGACTTAGAAAAGTGGAGCGTTCAAAAGAAAAACTCAAAAGTCTTGTCGACGAAAGGACCAGCGAACTCTCCGAGAAAAACCAAGAACTAGAAACGACCAATGAGATAAAAGATAAACTTTTTGCCATCATCGCACATGACTTAAGAGGCCCGGCTTTTAGTTTGCAAGATGTAGGAAGAAAATTGAATTACCTGATCAAGACAGAACAGATGGATCGCTTGCAAGCCTATGGAGCATCAGTCGATGTTTCTGTTGATCGGCTCAATTTTATTCTAAATAATTTATTGAATTGGGCTAATCAAAATTTAAAAACAATCTCCCTTCAACCAGAAAAAGTCAATCTGTTAGAACTTACTCATGAAACTCTTGTTGAGTTCGAGGAGCAGATAAAACAAAAATTGATAAAACTTCATCTTGATATACCTACGAATTTGTTAGCCTTTTCGGACAAAGAAGTCCTCAGAACGATCACTCGGAATCTTATTTCGAATGCAATCAAATTTACGCAACCAAAAGGAAATATTAAATTGCATGCTAAAAAGCATAATGGCTCTGTTAAATTAGCATTTAGAGATGATGGAGTTGGAATTCCAATGTCAAAAAAAGAGACGATCTTTGAACTTCGCAATAATAAATCAACCCCTGGTACAGACGGAGAAAAAGGGACAGGACTCGGCTTGAATATTAGTAGAAAACTTGCTCAACTCAACGGAGGAGATATTGTTTTAGATACAACACCTAATCAAAAAGGAACAACCTTTGTTTTAGAAATTCCTTCAAGTTTTTCATAGTTCAACATTGCACTCAGCTAATTTTTTTACAAAAATCACAAGAATAACGACACTTATAACTGCATTTATATTGTTCAATCATTTTTATTTACCTTAAATCGATTTCTTCTTTTAATTAGCTACTTTTGCGATTGCATAAATTACTGATCATGAATAACCTTAAAATTCTTGTTGTAGAAGATGATCCAGGCAGTATGTTAACGCTTGAGTCAGCTTTGTCTGAACTAGGTTATAAAGAAATTTATACGGCAGATAATTCAGACACTGCTTTAGAAATTATTACTACTCAACATCCAGACATCCTGATTTTGGATATTGATATCAAAGGTGAATTAAGTGGAATTGATATTGCCGCTAAGGTCCAGCCAAAAGGAATTCCTGTTATCTTTATCACCGGATTCGACGAATCCGAAATCCATCAGCAAGCTAAAAAAACGAACCCACAAGCTTATCTAATTAAACCCTTCAATATATTAACGCTTGAAACTGCTTTGGATAATGTCAGTCAGGCAATGGCAGATTCAATAGCTCTTTCAAGTAAACAAGAGGTAGAAGATAATATGATCTTAAAAGACAGTCTCTTTGTCAAGAATGGTTCTGTTTTGCAAAAGGTTAAGTTTAAAGATATTCACTATGTTCAATCAGAAGGAAATTACTCCATCCTTCATACGGAACATAAAAAATATGCGATCCGAATTTCTTTAGCTCGTTTGATTCAGCGCTTACCAGCAGATATTTTCGTTCGAACTCATCAACGATATTTGGTGCAGACGGAGTTGGTGGATAAAATAGATACCTTCAATGCACAGATATTTGTTCAAGGTAAAAGCATTCCATTAGGTAGGACGTATAAAGATGATTTATTGGACCTATTAAATAAAATCTAATCTCTCCGTAATTCTAACAAAAATCAGTCGTTTTTAACCTCTTTTCACTTTTCTTATAAATGATCTTTCCATTTAGTATAGCTTTAACGTAGCTTATGTTGAGTGATAGAATATTTGTAAAGGATAGAAATCAACTGGTTAGATTATACTA
>CAYXQH010000558.1:0-4525 GCA_964467425.1 uncultured Saprospiraceae bacterium | reverse complement strand
TGTACCAATGGGACGCCAGAAGGAGCAGAAGTATATTTATTTTGTTTTTCCGACCAGGTATGAGGTGCATGGTCTGTAGCAATAATATCCAGCCGATCATCTAACAACGCTGGGAGTAAGGCTGATTGATGTTTTTTATCTTTAATGGCAGGATTACATTTGATTTGCGTTCCTAAACTTGCATATTGATCTGCATTAAAATACAAATGATGGACACAAACTTCCGATGTAATTCTTTTTTCTTTTAAAGGGATATCATTTCTAAACAGAGCTAATTCATCAGCTGTAGAAATATGTAAAATATGTAATCTTGTATTATGTTTTTTAGCAAGTCCTACCGCAAACGAGGAAGATATCAGACATCCTTCAACGGAACGGATCACTGGATGGTATTCCACTGGAATATCATCACCATATTTTTCTTTGTATGCTGCAAGATTTGACCGAACCGTAGTTTCATCTTCACAATGTGTAGCAATCAACATCGGAGTTTTGGAAAAGAGTTGTTCCAAAGTAGTTGGATTATCGACAAGCATATTACCTGTGCTAGACCCCATAAATGCTTTTATACCACAAACTTCCTCCGCATTCGTTTTTAGCACTTCATCCAGATTATCATTAGATGCCCCCATGAAAAAGGAATAATTAGCTAATGATCGTTGCTTAGCTATATCATATTTGTTTTGTAATAACTCCTGCGTAATAGCTGGCGGTTTTGTGTTTGGCATCTCCATAAATGAGGTAACACCGCCTGCAACAGCTGCTTTGGGTTCCGTATATAAATCCGATTTATGGGTAAGGCCTGGCTCCCGAAAATGCACTTGATCATCGATTATCCCCGGCATAAGGTACTTTCCTTCGCCATTGATCTCTAAATCCGCAAATGCATCTATTCTGCTATCTATTTGCTCGATAAAACCATCTACAATTAAGAGGTCACTATTAAATATTTTACCTCTATTAATAATCTTTGCATTTTTAATTAAAATTCGCTTCATTTTATGTAATTTGAGACGCGAAATTAGGAAAAACTGAGTGGAAACAGCATTTTTTTGAGCCCTTTAAAAAACATATAAAAATATAATATTTGATTTGTTTTTATTTTTTATGAAATTGTCATCCAAACAACCCTCCATCGTTTTTCCCCTTCAATATCTGACAGTTACATTTTAGACTTTCTAAGTCTTAAATTCTTTTTCCATTAACCGAAAAGCAAAGCGTTTATTTCAGTTGAAATAAATACTATTATTGTGAAACTAGATTTCAATGACATTGGTATCTCGGGAGATGGTATCAACAAACACACCTTGATCAAATACAGCCTGCTAAGCTTTATGCTTATCATGGCAACGCTATGTAGCGCCCAAACGATTTGGCTGGGTAATACAAGCTCTGATTGGTTTGATCAAACAAACTGGTCCAATGGGCTTCCAATGCCAGGAAATAATGCAGCAATTCCTACTTCTCCACCTGGCGACTTCTTACCAACGATTAATCAAGCTATTACTGTTGACTTTGGAATCGAGAATGCTAATATTCTAACCTTCTTTGGCGATGTTACCAATAACAATACGATTATAAATTATGAGGATGGCTCCATTATCAATTATGGAGAATTGAATAATAATTTAGTGATCGATAATGATGGTGATTTTTTTAGCGGAGGGGATATTTATAATTTCGGTGATTTTGATAATTCCGGCACCTTGCATTTTGATTTTGGCGATGCTTTTTATAACGAACCAAATGGAAGGCTTTATAATTACGGACCAATAAATCTTGTCGACACTTACTTTTCCAACATGGGCGTTTTGTATATGAATGGAGGCGTTTTGTCTTGTACTGGAAAGATCGAAAACTTTGGATTAATTCAAAATAATGGAACAATTGAAAATCTGGAATGCGGAATATTTGACAATCAAGGAGATATCAACAATCAATTAATCATTATCAATGATAATCTTTTTTATAGTGAAGGATCCTATATTGGCAATCCAGTAGATCATCGTTTGTCTATTCAAAATAACTCCGGGATTACTCAAGCCAATCATCAATGTACGGATCAAGATGGTTGGACTCATTTTTCTGAATCTCTAGGAAGTAAGATTTTGCTTTCCATTTATACAGACACGGTTGATATCGGCTCTGTGATCGATCAAACACTTTCTATAGACATTAAAAATGATATTAGGCTTGGATCAGGGAATGTGAGTAATCTGAACGATGCTTTATATCGAGATTGCGATGACTGGTATACCTCTAACCGCTCCTGGGTGATTCGATCCACGGTCAATCAAGGAAACACCCCTTTTAAAATTCGTTTCTATTTCAATGATTTTGATTTTCAGGATATTAAAAACACCTTCCCTATTTCACAAAGTGATCAAGAGTTGGTTTTTTATAAATTGCTTGGAACCGAAAATGCTTATGAAACAGATATCAGTGAAATGGATGTTAGCTTTTTTGAGAAAGATCTAATAAACCCTGGCCAAAGTACCTGGCAAAAGAAACCTGTTGGTTTTGCTAATTTTGCAGAAATTGAAGTAAATGGTTTAAATGGAGCTTATTCGTCTGGTGTAAAATCCTGGTTAGGCGGAACTATCCCTTTTCATTTAACCTTTAATACGATTCCAAATTCTAGTGATCAAACCGTTAACCTTGAATGGAGTACGGGTATTGAATCAGGCAATCTTGAGTATTACTTACAACGTTCAGAGGATGGAGTAACTTTCTCAGATTTTGCATCCGTTCCAGCAAATGCGCCTACAACAGCAATTTCTACCTATTCAGCAATTGATAATACTCCTTTTTTACAGGACGCCACTTACTACAGAATAAAACTAGTTCGTAACGATGGGAGTACCCGCTATAGCACCATTAAAGAGGTAAGTTTCTCATCTGGTGAAATCAGCCTATTCCCCAATCCGTCCTTAGATGAGTTGCATTTAAAACTATCCGAATTAAATGAAGGCGAAATTACCATTAATATTTTTGATATTAACGGGCACCTTTTATACAAAGATCTTTTTACTGTCTCCAATAATATTACTACAGACAATATCTTAGAAAAAGTGGATTTAGCTGCCGGAATGTACAGTTTACAAGTTATAGGTGTAAATAAATCAAAAACGCTTCGTTTTATAAAAGTCGTTAACTAAAATATCCAGAAGCTGCTTTGTACATTTGCCTAAAATTAAAAAATGCCACTTATTGAGAAATCCACCTATCCGGGAGCTCCTTTTTATCAATTCAATCCACATCTTCAGACTATACTTCCAGCAATCATTCGTAAAATACGTCATGTTAACTATGAAAGGGAAAGACTTACACTCTCAGACGGTGATTTTGTAGATCTGGACTGGCTAGATAAAGGATCGAATAACCTAGCCTTACTTACTCATGGTCTGGAAGGGAATACAGAACGGCATTATATGAGAGGAATGGCAAAAGCATTTATAGACGAAAGCTGGGATGTTTTAGCCTGGAATTGTAGGAGCTGTAGTGGAGAAATGAATCGAGAAATGCGTTTGTACAATCATGGTGAAATCGAAGACATTCATGAAGTTATTCTACATGCTTTAAAAACAAAAAAGTATCAGAAAATTGCAATGATCGGTTTCAGTATGGGAGGCAATATAACAATGAAATATTTAGGTGTTCATGGTAAAAACATTCCTGCTCCAATTTACAAAGCAGTTGCTATTTCTTCTCCTTGCGACTTGGTTACCAGCGTTAAACTATTGGATGAGCCTCAATCCGGATTCTATAAAAAGCGATTTCTGAAAATGCTAAAAGATAAAATAAGAATCAAAGCAGAGCGATATCCCACGATCATTGATTTTGAAAATTTTTCGAAAGTTGAAAAGTGGTCTGATTTCGACAACTTTTTCACGGCCCCACTTAATGGCTATAAAGATGCAGATGATTTTTATTATCATGGCTCCGCAATTAATTTCATGGATGGGATACAAATCCCTACCCTACTGATCAACGCTAAGAATGACCCTATCTTAACCCCAGAATGCTTTCCTGAACAATTATGCCGTTCACATAAATATATCAGTCTGGAAGCACCTAATGACGGCGGGCATGTAGGATTTATGAGCAAGGGTACTTTTAATGCCTGGACCGAAAACAGAACCATACAATTTATTGAGGAGCAACTTTGATTTTGGCATTGATTTATTTACCTTCCCTTCATGAAATTCATTCATACAGCCGACTGGCATCTTGGGCAAAAATTTTTATATAATGATCGAGAAGCAGAGCATCAACATGCCTTAGACTGGTTACATGAATTGATTATCAAAGAAAAAGCTGATGCTTTAATTGTTGCCGGGGATATTTTTGATATTGGAAACCCACCTAATTATGCCAGAAGTCTTTATTTTAAGTTTCTGGTGGCCCTTCAAAATACCTGCTGCAGGCATATTGTCATTATTGGCGGCAATCACGACTCTCCATCCATGCTTAACGCGCCTAAAGAGGTATTGAAAGCGCTAAACATTCATGTAGTTGGCGCCGC
>CAYXQH010000557.1:0-4532 GCA_964467425.1 uncultured Saprospiraceae bacterium | reverse complement strand
TAGATGGATAAGTAATTTTGGAGGAGCGATGGCTACAGATAATTGTGGTAGCCCTGTATCATGGGTTGTTCAAAATGCGATGACTTCTGATCCTGTAACCTTTCCATCAATCACTTGCGATCCAAACAGCGCTGGTATTGTAAGAGAAAGAGTTGTGGATTTTCTTGCAAGAGATCTTTGCGGAAATACAGATACAACAAGAGCCGTTTTTAGGCAAATTGATACAATTGCGCCGAATATTATTACTTGTATGTCTGATTTTACCGTGAGTAATGACCCAGGTGCTTGTGGTGCTACTGTTACTTTTGAGCCGCCTCGATTTACGGATAATTGTTTTGACCAAATGCAGTTTTTTGATTTGAAAGACTCGACTGGTCTGACCTCAAATGGAACTTTTGGAGATCCTGATATTTTAGTAGATACAGTCATTTTGCAACTTCCGATTTCTAATCCATCTTTAACTGTAGTTGGTTCCAGTGTAACTTTTTCTTTCAATTTAGAAAATGTTGACGCTGAAATAGCAAATCAAGAATTCTTCAATATTTTTGCTGAAGACGGTACCTTCCTTGGTAGAACTGATCCAACAGATATGCAATGTGGTAATAGTACAACCACTATTGTGGTTACCAATCTCAACTCATTTTATAGTTGGATCACAGATGGCATTATTGAGTTCAGATTAGCACCGAATTCACCAGGCGTATTACCTGGAAGATTTAGTATCAATAATGTTTGTACCGATTCAGAAATTAGTGTTTCAACTCAATTCGATGCTAACGTTACGAGTGATGCCACTTTCCAATATGCAATCAGCACCAATGGTCGTGCAAAACAGACCGTTGACCCAA
Source organism: uncultured Saprospiraceae bacterium (assembly GCA_964467425.1). Lineage (GTDB taxonomy): Bacteria > Bacteroidota > Bacteroidia > Chitinophagales > Saprospiraceae > JAHDHW01. Next base: position 3,684 of record CAYXQH010000557.1, on the reverse strand, counting down.
TTACGACTTTTCAAGAATTTTTACCAATTGGTCAGCATGAAGTTACCTATTGTATAATTGATTGTGGTGGAAATATCGATAGCTGTAAGTTTATTGTATTAGTTAACGACACTGAACCACCAGTCATTACTTGCCCTGCAGATATTTTGGTATCGGCAGATTCTGCTTTATGTTCGTCAGATGTTTTCATTCCTCTTCCACCAAATGCAACAGATAATTGTGGTTTTCCTGGAGCTTATTCATCTGTAGAACCTGTGAATACTCAAGATAGACTTTTGACCTTTTTCACTGATCCAAACATAGGAGATTTTCTTTCTAATCCTCATCAAATTACGTTTACTGGGATTACTGGAAATGCTTCTGGTTCTACTGGTTTACTAACGGTTCATTTTGTTGGAGACTTGGATAGCTTGCAAGAATACTTTGAGGTTTTTGATGAAAATTTTCAATTATTAGGAACAACAGAAGTCGGTCAACCTCATGTCAACCCTGGGAACTGTTCGACTGCTGGTTCTGCGACTTTTATTATTTCTGATAGTCAGATAAATACTTGGGGAGTTGATGGGTCGATTACCTTCAATTTAGAGGTTTTTGATGGTTTCAATTTTCCTGTGAGTATGGGTGCAGGGGTCAATCCATGTGGACCACTCACCAACCAAAATGGTGGTACCGATGGAATCAGCATGATCTGGGCGGAACTTAGTTTTGACGAAATCACGCCAACTTATTTTGCAACTGGTGCTACAACTATCAATGATACTAATTACGTAGCAGGGCACAATGCTACTCATACCTTTAATATCGGAGTTACCGATGTATCCTTTTTTATAGATGATGTGAATGGCAATCGAGATACTTGTACTTTTCAAGTAGAAATTGAAGACACTGAAAATCCAATTGCCAATTGTACGCCTCAAGTAATTCTAATCAATCCATCTGGAACTACGTTAGGAACGATTGACGCCAACGCTATCGGAGCAAGTAGTACTGATAATTGCAGTATTGCAAGTATGACGGTTGCTCCAAGCACAATCGGTTGCGAAAGGATTGGTGAAACGATTAATGTCGAACTTTTTGTTGAGGATGACTATGGCAATAGAGACAGTTGTACCACCGTCGTAAGAATTGAAGGCGAATTACCTACCCCTTCATTTGATTTTCAATGCGGGTCAGATACTCTGTTTTTGTTTGCAAATCCACCGGCCAATTCAGCTTTAGGTGTCATTACTTACACCTGGACAGGGCCAAATAATACTATGCTTCCAAGCGTACAAAATCCAATCATCGTCAATCCTTCTTCAATACAATCAGGGAATTATTGTGTCGAAATTATTGGATTAAACGGTTGTTCTTCAATGAATTGTGTCAATATTCCTTTGGATCTGAGTCCACCTCAACCTACCGTTTCTGGGCCACAACAAGTTTGTTGGGATACCGATGATATTACTCTAAACACAACACCTCCTTCTGGTTTTGGTGGTCAGGTTAATTATAATTGGTACACAGGGACTTTCCCTGGCACTCTTATTTCTACAACCGTTACGCCATCCTTTGTGGTAGGTGCGCCTCACAATATTAATGCAAATACAATTGACAATCAGTGCTTTTATGTAACGACTACTATCAATGGCTGCGAATCACAAATATCTAATGAACTTTGTGTTGATGTAGTTAGACCTCCGACTGCAATTGTTACCAATCCAACTGATATTATTTGTGAAGGTGACATTTTGCAGCTTTTTACTCCAATAACTGGAGGTTCTAATTTGACCTTTAATTGGCAAGGCCCTGCTGGGCTTAATGTTAACATAGCCAATCCTGTAGTTACAACAAGTGCAGATGCTATTCATTCTGGAAATTATAATTTGAGAGTATTTTTGAATGGTTGTCCTTCTAATGTTGCAACGACTATCGTAAATGTATTAGATGTTCCTGACGGAACACCAAACATTACTCCAGCTAACCAAGAAATATGTATTGGAAGTGATTTCACTCTTACGACTAACCTTACTGGTGTTGATTTTTATCAATGGATTGCACCTGATGGAACAATAATTCCAAGTTCTGGACCTACTACAACGCTTTCGGCAACTACAGCATTTGATGGTCCTTGGCGAGTTCGTGGGGTAGTAAGTTTTACCAATCCAAATATCGATTGTTTTACTGAAACATCGGATGTTGCCAATGTAGTTGTTAATACTTTTCCTCAAACTCTAGTAACCGTTGCTTCTCCGGCACAAGTATGTTCTGGAGGTACGGTTGAATTACAAGTTACGCCTATTATTACCAACGCAAATTATGAATGGAGAAATAGTGCTGGAACCTTGGTAGGCGCTATACCTAATCTCACCTTAAATAATATTCAAACCGATGAGACGTATTGTGTTACCGTAACTAATCAGCCTGGTTGTGTCAAAACAGAATGTACTCAAGTTATGGTTTCTCCTGGGGTAGAAATTATAACCGCAAGTAACAACAGTCCCAATTGCTTCGAAGGCCCAACTGATGTCGAACTTTCTCTTATAGTTTTTCCTCCAGATGATGGTACTTATACTTATGATTGGACAGGGCCTTGTGGTTTTATTGAAGACGATAGTTTGTCAATTATTCCTACTATAGATGTAGAAAATTGTTTAGGAAACTATTTTGTACAGGTAACCAACGGTGAAGGCTGTGAATCAAATATAGAAATTACGACTGTTGACGGTTTAGCACCATTACCCGTTCCAGAAATCTCCACACCAAATGGTCAAACTGAGTTTTGCGCTGGAGACGAAATTATTATAAATGTAGATGGTGACTTTCCATCTGGAAGTGATATAACCTATAATTGGATTACCCCAAATGGAAATCAATTTATTGAGAACTCTTCTACCTTAACCATACCTTTTGCCACTTCAACTGCCTCTGGTTCATATTTTTTGAGTGTTACGGTAGATGATCTTTGTACGACTGATTTTTCAGATATTTTAACCTTAACCGTAAATCCAATTCCTGCTGGAATCCCAAGTGCCATTGTGCCTTGTGAAGGTGGAGATTTAATTTTGAATAGTTTCGTTTCTCCTCCATCTGGACTTTATAGCTATATATGGACGACTCCATCTGGTTCTACCTTAACTGCAGCTAATCCAACAATTCCAAATGCAAATCCAAATACTGATAATGGAGTCTATACTTTAGAAGTAGTTAGAAATGGGTGTTCCTCCACACCAAGACCTGTCAATGTTGAAATTACAGATGCACCAATAATGCCTGAGTTTTTACCAACAGATGATGTTTGTTTGGGTGCTGGAGAGATATTGAATCTTTGCATCAATACAGCTACAGCCGTTCCGGATGCTTCCTATATATGGACCACAACCAACGGAGATACGCTCGGTGTAACTAGCAACATCTGTTTGCCTTTGAGTGATTTATCTATGTTTATGGAGGGCGTTGCCACCATATTTGTTACGACCGAAAAGGATGGTTGCTCGACAACCAACCCAGCTCCATTGACTATCAATTTCACTAACCTTCCATCAGAAAAAGCTGATGCTGGAACAGATTTCACAATTTGTCAAGATGAAGAATTGATTTTGAATGCTGGACCAATTACTGATGGTACTGGACGTTGGGAATATCTAGGCGGAATAGCTGGAGTTTCATTTGAAAATCAAAATAGTGCAACCACATTAGTTACTG
>CAYXQH010000556.1:0-4541 GCA_964467425.1 uncultured Saprospiraceae bacterium | reverse complement strand
GCGCCAAAATATACTTTGTTTTTTTCATCCCAAAGGATAGCCTGATAACCACCGTAGCCACCTAAATCGAATCCAACCTTGTGTCTTCGTTCCATCAATTCCCGAATGACCTTATAATCAATACCTTTCTCAAGAACGACACGACCACCATCTTTCATTTCGCCTCCGGTTGGTTCCGAGGATCCAAAGTGCTGTATTCTCGGTGCATCACCAGCTTCTTGTAAGTTCATTCCAAAATCAATCATGTTTACAATGACTTGAACATGACCTTGCGGTTGCATACCTCCGCCCATCACTCCAAAGCTCAGATATGGTTTTCCATCCTTCGTGACAAAGCAAGGAATAATAGTATGAAAAGGTCGCTTATGAGGTTCGTAAACATTAAAATGTCCTTCCTCTAATGAAAACAATTCACCCCGATCCTGTAAAATAAATCCTAGCCCATCTGGTGTCATACCGGAGCCCATTCCTCTGTAGTTACTTTGAATTAAGGAAATCATATTTCCATATTGATCTGCAGCAGTCATATAAATGGTTTCTCCCTGACTCAAGGCTCCGGCAGGATAGGAGCTTGCTGCTTTATTTGGATTGATTAGCTTTTTTCGCTCCTCCGCATATTCTTTTGAAATGAGCCATTCGACTGGAATCTTATTGAAATCCATGTCCGCATAATATTTAGCCCGATCTTCATATACCAGTTTTTTCGTTTCTACAAAAGTGTGGATATAATCGGTGCTTCCAAATCCCATCGCTTTTAGATCGTATTGCTCTAGAACGTTAAGCATTTGTAAGGCAGCAATTCCCTGACCATTGGGAGGGAGTTCCCATACATCGTATCCGCGATAGTTGGTCGACACTGGATCAATCCATTCTGAGGTATGATCTTCCATATCTTTCATAGATAGAAAACCTCCTTCTCTTCGAACATAATCGACCATTGCTTTTGCAATGCGACCTTTATAAAAAGCATCTCTTCCTTCCTTCGCCAATGTTTTAAATGTATTAGCTAATCGAGGATTTTTAAACACTTCTCCTTTCGCTGGTGTTTTTCCGTTTGGCATAAACGTTTCTGAAAACCCTGGATATTTAGATAGGAAAGATCCAGAACGCTCCATGTAATAAGCGATTAATTCTGTCACTGGAAATCCTTCTTCTGCATATTTAATAACCGGAGCAAAGTTGTCAGCCATTTTTAGTTTTCCAAATTTCTTATGCAGCTCATACCAGCCGTCTACACATCCCGGAACGGAAACGGGTAAAGGACCATGTGAAGGAATCTTTGAAAACTTATTCTTTTTAAAATAATCAATCGTCAATTCATAAGGAGAACGACCACTAGCGTTTAGACCATAAAGCTTTTGTGTTTTTGCATCCCAAACAATAGCAAATAAGTCTCCGCCCATGCCATTCCCTGTTGGCTCCACTAATCCCAACATTGCGTTCGCTGCAATAGCTGCATCAATAGCAGTACCTCCTTGTTTTAAGATATCTAATCCAACTTGAGTGGCTAATGGTTGGCTGGTAGCAATCATTCCGTTTTGCGCAATGACTTCAGATCGAGTGGCATGTGGATGACCAGTAATTCGATCTTGAGCATAGATGCAAATTGCTGTTAGCAACATGCATAGTGTTAGGCTATATTTTTTCATAGTAGAAATTTTATTTGTCCTCCGTTTTAGGATCAGGTTTAAATTTTAAAGAAACGCTGTTGATGCAATAACGTTTTCCAGAAGGGGGAGGACCATCGTTGAATATATGTCCAAGGTGTCCGCCACAATTAGAACATAACAACTCCGTTCTTACCATAAAATGGCTGGTATCTCTTTTCTGTTCTATGCTTGCTGATTCTAATTCTCCCCAAAAGGAAGGCCATCCACAGCCTGAATTGAATTTGTTTTCAGAAGAGAATAATTCAAAGTCGCATGCTGCACAAGAGTAGGTTCCTTCTTCATAGAATTTATCGTATTCTCCCGTGAACGGACGTTCTGTTCCTGCTTCTCTTAGTACACGATATTCTTCAGCAGAAAGCTCTTTTTTCCACTCTTCATCTGATTTGTTTATGTTATAACTCATTTTATAATTTATTTTACTCAGTTATTGTTTTCTTTACACTTTAGTCTTGTAATTTTTCAAACTTGAAACCATTCAAAAAATCTTTTACCTGCATTCGCTTACGACCTTGAAGTTGTAAATCTAACAGCTGAATAAAGCCGTCTTCTGTCGCAATTTTAATGAAATGCTTATTGTCGCTAATAAAACTGCCTGGCTGATGCTTATGTTCAGCAATTTCCTTTTGAGCTCGGAATATTTTCAATTTTTTTTCTTCCAGTAAAGTCCATGCAGTAGGATAGGGGCTTAGTCCTCTTATGAAGTTATGCACGTTGTCTGTTTTTTGATTAAAATCAATTTCGCAAGTTTCGGTATAAATTTTTGGTGCTTTAGTAACAAGACTAGCATCTTGTTCAGACAGAACAATTTCGTCTTGCTCAATAGCTTGGATACTACTTAAAACAAGCTGTGCACCAAGAACCATCATCCTATCATGAACTTCTCCAGTAGTTTCATCTGGCCCAATATCCATTTTTGCCTGAAAGAACAGATCTCCTGTATCAATTTCATGTTTTAAGAAAAAAGTAGTGGCACCTGTTTCTTTTTCTCCATTTATAACTGCCCAGTGAATAGGCGCAGCACCTCGATATTTTGGTAAGAGTGAGCCATGCAGGTTCATTGTTCCCATTGGCGGCATATTCCAAATTACTTCTGGTAACATTCTAAAAGCAACCACTACCTGAATATCTGCGTCTAATAATTGGATGGATTCGACAAAATCTGGATTTTTTAGATTTTTAGGTTGGAAAATAGGGATTTCATGGGCCAGGGCATATTTTTTTACTGCGGATTCGATTAGTTTTTTATTCCCTCGACCACCATATTTGTCTGTAGCAGTGATAACGCCAACTATATTATAGCCCGATTTATGTAGGATTTCTAAGGAAGGAACCGCAAAATCAGGCGTTCCCATGAAAATAATTCTTAAACTCATCTTAAAATTTTATAAAAAGTGTACAAAAACAAGTCGAATTACGTCTAAATCATGGAAATTTCCAAGAAAATATGATCTTTGTAATAAAGTATTGTTTTTAAATGCATAACATTATTTTTACCACCGATCAATCAAATATATTTCAACAACATGAGAGAGCTTAAAGTAACATTAATTTTAATTTCTTTTGCTTTTTTTAACCTTCTATCTGCTCAGAATATCGAGTTAGAAGGCTATGCCTATGAGCAAGGAAATCGAGGATATCTAAATGCCGTTATTATAAAGGTCATGGATGCTTCCAATCGCGAAATTGCATCTGCTGCAAGTGATATGGATGGGATATTCAAATTAAATCTTCCATTAGGGCAGGACTTTATTATTACCGCTTCCAAAGATATTTTTAAAGAAAAGAAAATGTCTTTATCTACAAAAGGTAAAACTGCAGATGAAAAGCTTTATCTGAAAGTGGAAATGGTACGTCAACCAGGTTATATTTTTGATGTAACGATGGCAGCTCGACGAACAGAGGAGCAAATAGAAAGAGAACTTCCTTCTGATGCAATTATGGGAGCCAGAATCGAAGCCTATAATAATACAAAGGAGAAGCAAATTCTTGATATTAAAGATAATCCGTTTCCTAATTTCAAGATTCATTTCGAAGATGGAAATCACTATACGATTATGATTCGTAAAAAAGGTTTCTTTACAAAGCGTATGGAAGCTTATGTAAATGTAGAAGGATGTATTCTTTGTTTTGATGGGGTAGGAGAAGTAAAGCCAGGTGTATCTGATATTATGACCGAAGAAAATACAATGGGTACTTTACTAGCGAATGTTGAATTACAACCTGTTGAAGTAGGTCGGGCCATTAAAGTTGAAAACATTTACTACGATTTGAATTCGTATAAAATTCGAGATGATGCAGCAGCAGAGTTAGATAAATTAATAGTTACCTTAAAAGATAACCCTTCTCTAATTATTGAATTAGGTTCACATACTGATTCAAGAGGAGATCGTAAGTTCAACCAAAAGCTATCTCAGAAAAGAGCCGAATCTGCAGTTACCTATTTATCAAATGAAACAGGTGTTGAAAAGTTTAGAATAACTGCTAAAGGTTATGGGGAAAGTAAATTAGTCAACAGGTGTAAAGATGGAGTCGATTGTAGTGAACGAAGACATCAGAAAAATAGACGGACAGAAATTAAGGTAACTGGCATTTTGACAAATGATGAGCTTTCAAAATATAGTTTAAAGCAAATTATTGAAAAGGAACAGCAAGATAAACTCTTAGAAGAGATTTTAAATCAGGAAATAGTAGAAGTTAGAGCTGGTGAAGAACTGCCTGATGAAATTAAAAAACAAATTGAAGCAAGCAAGAATAAAGAAGACATTAAGGAGAAAAAGATTACGCCTCCATCAAAAATGAGCCATACTGAAGATGTTAAAGAAGAAGTTATTGAAGTGGCAAAAGTTACAACGAGTGCAGCTCCCAAGAAGA
>CAYXQH010000555.1:0-4544 GCA_964467425.1 uncultured Saprospiraceae bacterium | reverse complement strand
CTTCTACCGTAATTTTAGCGCTAAGTGCTTCAGGTTCTTTGATCGATAATTTAGCTGAAGAAGAAGTCCCTTCTCCGTCGGTAATCGTTACCTCATATTCTCCTGCAGCGATATTCTTCGGATTCGCTCCATTTAATGAAGAAGCATTCCAAGCATATTCAAAAGGACCTTTACCTCCGATTACTTTTACGGTCAGTGCAGCGCTTGTTTCTCCATTACAAGATATTTCACTGGTCTGTTCGATCGAAACATTCAAAGGAAGTATGTTTTCATCGATAGCAATACTAGCTGTAGTTGTACAACCTGAAGCATCTGTCACCGTAACCGATCTTTCTCCTGGTCCGAGCTTGGTTGCAGTAGCTGTACTTTCTCCGGTATCCCAACTAAAGGTATAATCGCCATTTCCACCTGTAGCTTTTACACTCGCTTTTCCATCTGCATTACCTGTACTCGCTGGTGCTTCTACCGTAATTTTAGCGCTAAGTGCTTCAGGTTCTTTGATCGATAATTTAGCAGAAGAAGTAGTCCCTTCTCCATCCGTAATTGTAACTTCATAATCTCCTGCAGCTATATTCTTAGGATTCGCCCCAGTTAAGGAATTATCATTCCAGGCATATTCAAAAGAACCTTTTCCTCCGTTTACTTTTACAGTCAGTGCAGCGCTTGTTTCTCCATTACAGGATATTTCACTAGTCTGTTCGATAGAAGCATTCAAAGGAAGTATGTTTTCATCGATAGCTATAGTAGCCGTAGTTGTGCAACCCGAGCCATCTGTTACGGTGACCGATCTTTCTCCAGGACCGAGCTTCGTTGCAGTAGCTGTACTTTCTCCGGTATCCCAACTATAGGAATAATCACCATTTCCACCTGAAGTTTTCACACTCGCTTTTCCATCTGCATTGCCGGTACTCGCCGGTGCCTCTACCGTAATTTTAGCGCTAAGTGCTTCGGGTTCTTTAATAGAAAATTTTGCAGAAGAAGTAGTCCCCTCTTCATCTGTAATCGTTACCTCATAATCTCCTGCAGCAATGTTCTTTGGATTTCCTCCATCTAAAGAAGAAGCATTCCAGGCATATTCAAAAGGGCCTTTTCCTCCGTTTACTTTTACAGTCAGTGCAGCGCTTGTTTCTCCATTACATGATATTTCACTGGTCTGTTCGATCGAAGCATTCAAAGGAAGTATGTTTTCATCGATGGCTATAGTAGCCGTAGTTGTACAACCTGAGCCATCTGTAACGGTGACCGATCTTTCTCCAGGACCAAGCTTGGTTGCAGTAGCTGCACTTTCTCCGGTATCCCAACTATAGGAATAATCACCATTTCCACCTGAAGTTTTCACACTCGCTTTTCCATCTGCATTGCCTGTGCTCGCTGGTGCTTCTACCGTAATTTTAGCACTAAGTGCTTCGGGTTCTTTAATAGAAAAATTCGCTGAAGATGTGTTCCCTTCTCCATCTGTAATCGTTACCTCATAATCTCCTGCAGCGATATTCTTTGGATTTTCACCATTTAAAGAAGAAGCATTCCAAGCATATTCAAAAGGACCTTTTCCTCCATTTACATTCACGGTGAGCGCAGCTGTTGATGCACCATTACAAGATATTTCACCAGTCTGTTCTAGAGTAATATTTAAAGGTGCTGACTCCTGAGAAATACTAACGCTTGCTATACTATTACAGCCCCCTTTATCAGTAACGGTCACGGAGTGTTTCCCTTGGTTAAGCTTAGTTGCTTTATTTGTGTTTTCTCCATTATCCCATTGATAAGTATATTCCCCTTGTCCGCCAGAGGCTTTAACTAAGGCAACTCCATCATTCGCATTAGCTCCGCTTTCCGCTCGTTCAGAAGTTATGGTAAGAGAAAGTGCAGGATTATTGATCGTGATTTCAGATGTTTTACTTTTGCCTTTACTATCTGTTACTGTAACTACATAATCTCCAGGTTTTACATCCTTGGGATGCTCGCTGCTTAGTCCACCATTCCATTCATAAGTAAAAGGTTCTGAACCACCACTCACCACCACTTTAATTTCTGCACCATTTTGACCATCACAGTCTGACGCTTTTTCCAAAATACATGAAATTGATATTGCAGTAGCTTTTTCAATTAAATAAAGTCCTTTATCTTCTGTCCCTACCCAAATTGCATCATCCTGATCTACAGCCAAAGTAGTTGGAAAATCACTGGTAAAGTATTCTGCAGCACCAAAAGTTTCTACACTTTCTAACTCCGGATTATAACGGGCAATTATTTCGGAGGCGACCCACATCCTCCCTCTGCTATCGAATGTAATATCTTTGATTTTTCCATCTGTCATGCTTTCATCTAATTCGATCTCCTCCCAGTCTTTTCCATTGGTAACTTTCCAAAGATATCCTTCTCCAAAAACCCAGATATCAGAACCCGAAACATCAATGGCCTCAATACTCACGTAACGTTCATATAATTTCCACTTACTACCATTATTATGCAAAACGCCCTCTTCCGTTCCTATCCAATAACTGCCAGATCTATCACTGAACATTACAGTAATTTGATCCGTTCGCAATTTGGAATTATCCATCGTGATATGTTTAAGCAAGCTAGCTTCATTATTCATATCAAACCGAAAAACACCAATCCCCTTAGTTCCTATCCACAGTTCTTTTTTAGCAGGATCATAAAAGGCACCTGATATATCTTGTTCTCCTTCAAAAAGGCCATCCGTTTCTTCTTTCATAATATCAAAAACAGATGCGGTATTCCAAATTAGGCTGAAATTACCTCCTTGATAACGAAGGAGGGAAGTTTGGTTAGCTTCTTTCTTGATTTCACTTCCATAATCTACAGTATGAACCTGAAAAACTCCTTGACTATTACCGACCCACTTATTGTTATCAGCATCAACAAAAATATTATATATAGGAGCATTCCGATCTACAGCCGTTGAGCGGGTAACTCGCATAGGTTCCTGAGCTGATAATCCGGTTGAAAGAAAAATGAAAATTAGTATTAGTACTCTGTCCATAGTAGCCGTTTTATAAAATTCCAGCAAAAATAATGAATTCGAGGCAAACAAAAGATTTGGAAGTGTTTAGAACAAAAGAATTCCTTATAATTGTTAACCATTCAACGGGGGGATTGTTTTGTATTGCTTTATTAACGTAAATTTAGATGATTTGGTATGAGAAATACTGGGGTAACTCTACAGAATACAAAACTTATTAAAATTGAACAAATGATGCATTGAAGCTACATTTCACTAACTTTATTAATAGAATTTAGTTCATGACAAGATCTATATTTGCCAATAAAATCAATTTTCGAAAAACAATATTCTCCAAATGAAAAGTAAATTACAATAATGGAAAGGCCACTTGATGAAGATTTTGCAAATATTGATAAGACAAATTTCGAATTCTATAGAGATTTTCTAAGTATAGAAGATGCCAAAGAATTCGTTGCAATGCTAGATCAAAAAAACATAGTATATTCTTTAGAAACATCGGAAACAATTTTAGACACAGCTATAGTTGGTAATGGATTAATTCCAAAAGCAATATTAAAATTAAATCCTTTAGATTTTAAATTGGTCAACAGACTGATTGAAGCTCAAATTAATCAGTTAAAATATTCAGATCTTAAAGATCATTATTTAAATCAATTCAGCAACGAAGAGCTTGAAGAAATATTTGACAAGCAAGAAGAATGGACCATTGAAGATATTACAATAGCCCAAAAAATTCTTGAGGGAAGAGGAATTAAAATAGATAAAAAGTCTATCCAGGATTTAAGAGAAAATAGTTTTAATAAGATTCAAAGAGGAAGATCTGGATCCAGATTTTGGATAGTTTTCTATTCCTTAGGAATTGCTTTTGGTTTAGTTACAACATTGTTTTTAATCATTGCTGGTTTGGGTATGAGCTATTACTATGCTTATGGGAAAAATACGGATTCAGATGGTACAAAATATTTTATTTTTGATGAATCAACTCGTCAAATTGGTGTAATAATGTTATATGGAGGAATTGCATTAATTATAATTGAGTTCCTTTTAATTTCCTATATCTTTTAATGGTGATAGAACTAATAACATAAGTGTTATTCAAACTTAAAAAGGAACGAAAAAAAACAGCAGTCAATACTAAAATTTAAAAATACAAACTAAAAAAAATGTCAGGAGGAGACTGGAAAGCCATGTTCAAAGCAATTCAAGAAGGTGATATTGAATTAGTGAAATATTACTTAAGAGTTGGAATAGATCCAAATTATCAACATCCAGAATTTATGGCTTCCCCATTAATTGAAAGCATAAGATTTAACCACTTAGAAATAACAAAGTTATTGTTAGAAAACGGAGCAAACCCTAGAATAATAGAAGTCTCGGAAAGAGAAACACCTTTGTTAGTAGCTCAAAAACTAAATAACCAAAAAGCTATTGAATTATTGAACTTGTATTTTAGTAAGAGCAAGTAAAACCAATAGATTACAATCAAAATTAGTATTTTTTTATAAAATATCTACCACATAAAAATGTAACTAATTGATAATCAATTGATAAAAAC
>CAYXQH010000554.1:0-4547 GCA_964467425.1 uncultured Saprospiraceae bacterium | reverse complement strand
GAGGAGAAGTACAAGTGAGTAATAATTATAATGGTAATGTAGGAATGTGTCTAGGTAATAATTTCAATTCGGTTACATTCTTTGCAACAGATCAATGCGGAGTAACGAGGACTTGTGTTGGTACAATTATTATCACAGATACTGAACCACCGATCATTTATGAAGATCCACAAGAAGTTTTGATTCCTTGTAATGAAGCAATCTATGACATCTTTGATGAATGGTTAGCTACACAAGGAGGTGCTCAGGCGATTGATGGATGTTGGGGTAATGATATTACTTGGTCGATGAATCCATCAAATCCTCAATTGGATTGTATCGGTAACCCTCAGGCTATAGTAGTAGAGTTTATAGCTACAGATGGTTGTGGAAACTCATCTTCTGTAACTGGTATCTTTAATACTAAAATACCAGCAGATGAAATTGATATCTTCGGAACAATCAATACCTCGGCTTCTCAAGCTGTTGAAGGAGTTCAAGTAGAAATCGAAGGAGGAACAGCAGGAATTCCGAATATGGATTATACCTCTAATACTGGAGCATTTGGAATGCCAGAAATTGAATATGAAGCAGGAATGAGAGTCGTTCCTTCTAAGAATGACGATCCATTGAATGGAGTTACGACGCAGGATTTGATAGCATTGCATAAGCATATTCTTTCAATAGAGACGTTGGATACGCCGTATAAGAAAATTGCTGCAGATATTAATGGAAGTGGAAGTATTTCTACTTTTGATATGATTTATCTGAGACGATTAATTTTGTATATCGACGAAGAATTCCAGAATAACACAAGTTGGCGATTTGTTGAAGCAGACTTTGTGTTTCCAAATATGGAGAATCCATTTGAGACGGCCTTCCCAGAAATTTACAACCTAGCAGGCTTAGAAGAAGAGCATGCTGATTTTATAGGCGTAAAAATTGGAGATCTAAATATGACTGCAACGCCTAATGGTTTAGTAGGAGATAATGATGATCGTACCGATTTAGATGATCTTATACTCTCTGTAAAAGAAGAGACCATGAAAGAGGGGCAGGAATATCGAATTGATTTCAATGCAGAAAATTTTGAGCAAATCAATGGATTCCAGTTTACGCTTAATGTTGATCAGCAAGCACTTAGTCTTGTTGAGATTCAATCAGCGGACCTTGTGAATTTTGATGATAATAACTTTGGTTTAAGCAAGCTTGAAGATGGCGCAATTACCATGAGTTGGAATACAGATAGACTGATTGATTTAAAATCTGATGAAATCCTCTTCACTTTAGTAGTGACCGCAAATCAGGAAGCGAAACTTTCAGAAGTGCTTTCGATTAGCTCTCAATACACTAAAGCGGAGGCTTATAAAGCCAACGAATTAATGAATGTCAATCTAGGTTTTGAAACAAATGGGGTAGTAGCTACTGCTGATAAATTCCAGTTGCTTCAGAATAGACCAAATCCATTTAAACATGAAACGGTGATTGGTTTCTACTTGCCAGAGGCAATGGATGCTAATATTGAAGTCTATGATTTGAGTGGAAGACAATTGAAATTAATTCAAGGATCATTTACTAATGGTTATAACGAAGTTTTAATCAATAGTAATGAATTACCAGCAAGAGGAGTTTTACTCTACAGATTGGTGACTGAAAATGACTCTGTTACTCGCAGGATGATTATTCAGGATTAAAATCTTTATGCTCATTTTTCAAATCTAATTTGAAATTGATCATGAGGTAAGCCCTTCTCGGAATTCCGGGGAGGGCTTTTGTTTATTTTCATATATGAAAAATTGGTAATGTTTTTGTAGTGTTAACAATGATGTATTAATAAAAATTATATTTCATGAAACACTATGTCACACTTTTTGGGTTTTTCCTATTTTTTCTAAGCTCTACTAATACAAATGCCCAGACTGCTTCTATAAATCAGTCCGATCAAATACTTTTTGCTAGTTCTGAAACCAAGGAAGTCTTCAATGAAAAAGGAAACAATCAATTAATAGCAGGTTTAGCAAGTGCAGAGCCACGGATAGGTTGTTCTTATGGAGACTGTACGGAGGGTGTTGGTGTTTTAGAATATGCAGATGGTAGTAAGTACGAAGGAAATTTCAACAATGGTCAATTGACAGGTTTTGGTACCTGGCACTTTGATAATGGAGAAAAATACGTAGGAATGTTTCATCAAAACTATTGTCACGGCAGAGGAATTCATTATAAAAAGGATGGAACAAAACTGATTGGGGTATGGGAACGTGGAACTTACATTGGTGAATTATTAAGTGAAAACGGTCAGGAAGGTTGTATCCTTGGGAATTGTGATCAAGGTGTGGGGACCTATATTTTTAAAGGTGGAAAAGCTAAATACGAAGGCACCTTTGTAAAAGGAAAACCGAACGGGCAAGGAATCTGTCACTATTCCGAAGGAAATTGGTACGAAGGAAATTGGACAAACGGACAAATCGATGGAATTGGAGCTATGTACATGCTTGACGGATCTATTGTTTCTGGAATATGGAAAAATGGAACCTACCATGGTAAAGATTATAATACCTCTATGATCCAGAACGTAACGGAGAATGTTGTTTTGGAAAATTCTGAAGAATACAAAGAAGTCGTTGCAGCTAAGCAAGTTAAAGTTTGGGCAGTTGTAGTAGGGGTAGCTTCTTACAGCCATATGCCACCACTGCAATATACCGATGATGATGCGTATCGAATGTATGCTTTTCTAAAAAGCCCGGAAGGAGGCGCTTTAAAAGATGACCAGATCAAAATATTGGTAGATGGCGATGCAACAAAAGATAAAATTCTTTTTGCCATGGATGAGATATTTAGAAATGCAGGACCAAATGATTTAGTATTAATGTACTATTCAGGTCATGGTCTAAAAGGTTCTTTTCTCCCAATCGATTTTGATGGACTCAATAATAAATTATTACACAAAGAAATTAGTGGTATCCTAAACAGAAGCAAAGCAAAATATAAATTATTCATTGCAGATGCCTGTCATTCGGGGAGCATGTTTAATGAAAAAGGAACCATTGATAATACACTTAAAAGCTATTATTCCTCGCTGGCAAATGCAGCGCCGGGTACCGCTTTGATTTTATCATCAAAATCTGGAGAAACGTCGCTCGAGTCCAGTGGACTTCGACAAGGTGTATTCAGTCATTTTCTTTTAAGAGGATTGAAAGGAGAAGCAGATACTGACTATAATAATATAGTCAATGTCCAGGAACTATATGAATACATTTCAAAAAATGTAAAAGTATATACCGCGCAGCAGCAATCACCTGTTATTCAAGGTGATTATGATAGAGATATGACGGTCTCCGTTATTCGTTAGGCACAGTCAAACCTGCCTGCTATTAGGTCGGCAGTAAAGCCCTCTAATCGAGGAGCCGATGATTTGACTATTAATTAAAAAATATCAATAGATGCATATTAAAAGGGAGAGGGCTCTTGTCTTCTCCTTTTGTTTTTTTATAAAAACCCCTTTCTAATCCTCAATAAACGCACTTTTCCCTCTTTTCCTTTGATCATTAGCAACAAATACCTATCTTTGCAGCCGTTTTAAATTATTTAACTTAAATACTTCTAAAATTCATGAAGCAATATGAAGTGACTTTCATCGTAGATCCAGTGCTGTCGGGCGATGAAATTAAAGCGACAGCCAAGACCTATAACGATCACCTAACCTCTAATGGTTGTACGATCGTCAATGTCGATGAGATGGGATTACGCCAATTGGCCTACCCAATCAAAAGACGCACCTCTGGTGTGTACTACTGTATTGAATTCCAGACACCAACTGGAGAAATGATTAACAATTTTGAATTAGCGTTCCGACGAGATGAACGAATCATTCGTTTCTTAACTGTTGCACTTGACAAATATGGTGTTAAGTATAATGAAGATAAGCGTAATGGTTTAATTGGTAAGAAAAAACCTGCAGCGTCTAAAGAAGCAGGAAAATCAAAACCTGAACCAGCTCGTAAACCTAAGCCTGTAGTTAAAAAAGCTGCACCTGTAGTGGCTGCCGCAGCTGCACCAGCTGTTGCTACTAAAACAGAAGAGGAGGAATAATTTTCGAACATTTAAAATTTAAAAAATCATGGCTTCTAGAGATGATATAAAATTCTTAAGTAATCCTAATATCGGTCAAAACCGAAAAAAATACTGTCGATTTCGTCGTTATGGGATTAAACATATTGATTATAAAGACCCGGATTTCCTATTGCAATTTATTAATGCGCAAGGAAAAATTCTTCCTCGTCGTATTACTGGTAACTCTTTAAAATATCAACGAAAAATAGCGACAGCAATCAAACGCTCTCGTCATTTAGCAATCCTTCCTTACGTGACGGATTTGTTGAAGTAATTAAGCGTCGGTCAAATAATTAATTTCCGACTTTAGAAAGTTAGAGATCCCGATAGCTATCGGGAAAGCGATTGAAAGGAGTGTTGTTAAGCTAACTTTTTAAACTAAAAGAAGAATTTAATTTTTGACTAATACATTAATACCTTTTTAATTGTTAAAATTTATAGAAATGGAAATCATACTT
>CAYXQH010000553.1:0-4551 GCA_964467425.1 uncultured Saprospiraceae bacterium | reverse complement strand
AGGAAAGGCAGATTCTTTTTCTCCTCGTTTGAAAATAACTTTCATTTTGTCCACATCCTCAGCACTTGCCTTTCTTAAATTATCCGCTGCAGCTTTTAAGTTTTTCAAAGTAATACCTCGTTTTACCTGATAATCACCTTCCGGAAAAACTAGGGGACGAATATTAGGCGTACTGGTCGTTGCATTAAGAATAGTCGTAGAAAGACCATATAAATGATCTAACGTTTGTTCGACACTTTGAGCATCCTCACTTGGACGATACGCAACATCTTCAGGTCTTAATCCTTCTGTTGCCCAATACAATCGATAACCTAAACCGTCTACCATTCGTGCCAGGACTGTTCCTGCGCTATAGGTATCCGAATATTCTGGAATCTGAGCATAAGGAATTGAATCTTTCATTACAATGGATTCTTTTATTTCAGGTATCGAATTATTTACTTCTTTTATTTCTTTTGCCTGTGAACAGGAAAAGAGCATTAAGCAAAAGGAAAAACTGGCCAGTATTTTTATCATGGTATTACCTAGTTTTAAAGGAGACTTTTAAACCTTGGTCGCTTTGGTGTAATATCTCCTAATCGTTCTTTTTTATTTGCTTCATACGAACTGAAATTCCCTTCATAGAAAATCACTTCGCCTTCATCTTCGTAGGCTAAAATATGGGTTGCCAATCGATCAATAAACCAACGATCATGCGAAATCATGAGCACACAACCTGCAAAATTTTCGATGGCTTCTTCCAGAGCTCTAAGGGTATTTACATCAATATCATTAGTCGGCTCATCCAGCAGCAGTACATTACCACCTTCTTTTAAAGTCATTGCCAAATGCAATCGGTTTCGTTCTCCACCTGAAAGAACACCAACTTTTTTCTGTTGATCTCCTCCTGCAAAATTGAACCGACTTAAATAAGCTCTTGCATTAATCTCTCGATTACCAACCGTCAGAAAATCATTGCCCTGACTCACCACTTCGTAAATCGTTTTTTCTGCTAATAAATCTTTATGCGATTGATCCACATAAGCTAATTTGACGGTGCTACCGATAGAAATTTCTCCGCTATCCGGTTGATCTTCGCCCATAATCATTCTAAAAAGAGTAGATTTTCCAACCCCGTTTGGTCCGATAATACCAATGATGGCATTTTTAGGAATATTAACGTTGAGGTTTTCAATAAGCAAACGCTTATCAAAGCCTTTGTTTACATTTTTTATTTCAATAACAGAATCACCGAGTCTTGGGCCAGCTGGAATAAAAATTTCCAGTTTTGCTTCTTTCTCTTTCACCTCTGCATTGCTCATCGTTTCATAAGCATTCAAACGAGCTTTACCTTTCGACTGCTTTGCTTTTTGCGACATTCGCGACCATTCTAATTCTCGCTTTAATATTTTTTGTCGTTTTGATTCTGCTTTTTCTTCTGAAGCTAATCGCTTAGATTTTTGATCTAACCAAGTACTATAATTACCTTCCCAAGGAATTCCTTCTCCTCTATCTAATTCTAAAATCCAACCTGCAACATTGTCTAAGAAATAACGATCATGCGTTACAGCTATGACGGTTCCAGGGAAGTTTTGTAAAAACTGTTCCAACCAGTGGACACTTTCAGCATCCAGGTGATTGGTCGGCTCATCTAATAATAAAATATCTGGTTTTGATAATAATAAACGACAAAGCGCTACTCGTCTTCTTTCTCCACCAGAAAGCACGGATACTTTGGTATCATCCGGCGGACAACGTAAAGAATCCATCGCAACTTCTAGCGTATGGTCTAATTCCCAAGCATTGTAAAAATCCATTTTCTCTAACCATTCTCCTTGCACCTCGATGACTTTCATCATTTCTTCATCGCTCATTGGTTCTGCCAATTTTGCAGAAACTTCTTCATAGTTTTTCACCACATCCACGATATGTGAAACCCCTTCCTGAACAATTTCTTTGACTGTTTTGGATTCATCTAATTCTGGTTCCTGAGCGAGGTAACCAATTTTATATTCCTTATCGAAAGTTACCTTTCCTTGATAATTCTGATCCAGCCCGGCAATTATTTTTAATAAACTCGATTTACCAGAACCGTTCAGACCTAAAACGCCAATTTTAGCGCCATAGAAAAAGGAAAGCCATATGTTTTTAAGGACTTGTTTGTTATTGGGTTGGTAGATCTTACTCACCCCTTCCATCGCAAAAATTACTTTCTTATCGGACATGTATGTTTAATTTTGAACTTATTTTATTTTAAAAAGGCGAAGATATGAAATTAGGCCATTACAAAGATAATTTCAGGCAATCAAAGCGATTGTTTTTAAGTAAAAAAATTAAAAAAGAGTAATACCTCATTGAGATATTACTCTTCTACCAAGTATAATTCATCTTAAAAAATTCTAATTAGGGCGATCTGAGCTTTATAAGTATATAGTCAAACCGTGGGAGGTTGAAAGCATGCCACTTTAATTTTTAAAGTGGCATGAAGATCAAATTTAGTTTTCATAGATTTAGCTTTCATAATGTCTATTACAAATATCTAGAGAATTGAGCTATTTAAAAATTACAAATAAATGGGTCACTTCTTTAGATTGGAGGCATAAAAAACCGGAAGCATTTTGAATAAATACTTCCGGTTTTTTTAAGGAAAAGTAAACATCAATTTACTTTGACAAACCTGGATTTAAGGGTTCGCTTTTTATTTTGAGCAATGAGCACATAAGAACCTACGGGAAGATGATTTACATTAAACGACATATTTCCACCTTTAGAAGCAGTTGAAGCATTTCCATTCAAGGGAATAGACTTTCCAAAAACATCCACAATTGAAAAAGAGTATGGTTCTGATTCTTCTACTTCAGGTATTTGCAATGAAATGGTACTCTTAACTGGGTTAGGGAAAGATAGCATAAGATCGCTATTTTTATTCGAAAACGCTTTTTCACTATTTGAAGATCGCTTTCCTTTTCCAGTATCACACATATCGATCGATAATGTTCCCGCAACGCCAAATAAAGGATTAAATGAAAACAAATTATTATTAAACATTAATGTACCATAACTGGCTCCATCAATTTCATCCTCCATAACATACATTACAGAACCTCCAGAATCGTTATGCATATTGATCATACAGTCTCTACCTTTCCGAATAATGATGGTTCCATCCACTTGAGTTGACATTTCAATTAGAAATTCAGCTATATTATCATTATCAAATTTAAATGCTCCTTTGTATACCCCTACATTACCCTCATGTGTAAAAGGAGTGGAAACTACATCATATTGAGAGTTATCTAGACCGACAAAACTCAATTCCGGTAAACCATTGGGTGTCTGACATTCACAATCTCTTGTACCATCACCAAAAAAAACAGGCTTATCTACTATAATAATACCACCACTACCTGTTGCTCCTGCACCTCCACATACGGATTGAAAAACAACAACCATCAAACCATCTGAAGGGTTAAATTGTAGATTTGTATTAGGTGTTTCATAGTAATTAGTCTCCGAAGCCGCCGCTACTATGGGGTTTAATTTCATATATGAAACTTTATATAGAGAGGCTGTAGCATTAGAGGAAGGTTCCCATTCATAATAAAGACCATTATTTGTAATATTTATTAACTCTGCAATCGGAGGAGAACATGTTGCGTCATATTCATAATCAAAATCAAATACTATTAAATTCTCTAAAAATTCAAGAACATTAGAATATTCTTCATCAATTTCAGCCCCATGAAGTTCAAATATCAAATCTGTAACTTCAGTGACATTATCAGGCGTCAAATCCGGGATAGTATTTTGGGCTTGTATACAAAGGGCTAGGCTACTTGCTAATAAAATAAGCAAGGAATTAATCAATTTTTTCATGCTATGTAATGTTAAAATTAGTAAAAACTTATAAATTAGCTATAAATATCTATATCCCCGCGCCAAAATCTGGTTACAATTTTTAAATGTTCTTCCCAGAACACCTGACTTGTATTGTTAATATGCATAATAGTAGAATACTAAAAATAGTTAGTACCTTCTCTGAGGGTGAGATGATTGCGTTTTTGCAGTTTCTGGAATTGAATTATTCTAAAGATAAATATCCTCAGGAACTTTTAGGTCTTTTTGAGATAATAAATAGCTGTTTACCAGATATTCAGCATAAAAATTTACAAAAGGACATTGTTTATTCAAAAATTTACCCTTCCCAAAAGTGGATCTCTGGTAAGCTTGATAAATTATTGACTCGATATTTAAAAGCTATCTTTCAATTCATTGGTATTCACTTCAATACAGATACAAGCAATACAAGATTAAATCTTTGCAAGTTTTTACTGGAAAGAGGTTTGGATTCGATTTTCGATCGGGAATTTAAAAAATGGGGAAAAGAATTGGAGACCAAACAAATCTATTCTTCCGAAGTTTTAATGGAACGATTTTTATTTAGGGAAATTCAAACGGAACGACTAGGCATCAATCTCCATTCTAAACAAACTTCGAAATTACCTGAGATGCTCCAGAGTCTGGATCAATATTATATTTTCACAAAATTAAAATATGCTTGTAAACTTCTTT
>CAYXQH010000552.1:0-4560 GCA_964467425.1 uncultured Saprospiraceae bacterium | reverse complement strand
AGAGGAAGAGGAGGCGCAGGTTTTCCAATTGGTTTAAAACTTGAATTTTGCAGAAAAGAAGAGAGTGATACGAAATTTATCATTTGTAATGCTGATGAAGGAGATCCAGGTGCTTATTCTGATCGCTACCTTTTGGAAGAGCGACCACACTCCGTACTTTTTGGAATGCTCATCTCGGGCTATGTAACAGGTGCCGAACATGGCATCCTTTATATTCGGGCAGAATATCCTGAAGCTGTTTTCATTGTTCAGAATGCTATTGATGAACTACGCGATGCAGGACTTATCGGCTCTGCCATAAACGGAAGTAGTTTCAATTTTGATTTTAAAATTATTCAAGCGCAAGGCTCTTATATCTGTGGGGAAGAAACTGCTTTGATTAATTCTATTGAAGGACAAAGACCTGAAGTTCGTGTTCGACCACCCTACCCTGCACAGCAAGGATTGTTTAACAAGCCGACTGTTGTAAACAATGTAGAGACCCAAGCAGCACTTCATTATATTTTAAAAAATGGTGGAGAAGCCTGGAAAGCAGTAGGCACAGAAAGATCTTCTGGAACAAAATTAGTCAGCTTAGATAGCTTTTTTAATAAACCTGGAATCTATGAAGTTGAAATGGGCACATCGCTTTCCTCTCTTGTTCATGAATTAGGTGGTGGATTTAAAGAACCTGTCAAAGCCATGCAAATTGGTGGTCCTTTAGGAGGATTAGTTCCTGTTTCTAAAATCGACGATTTGAGCATAGATTTTGAATCCTTTTCTCAGAATGGCTTTTTATTAGGCCATGCTTCTGTCGTTTGTGTCCCGGAAAGTTTTCCAATCATGAAATTCATAGAGCATCTTTTTGAATTTGCATCTTATGAAAGTTGTGGAAAATGTTTCCCTTGCAGGCTTGGAACAAAACGAGGACAAGAGCTTTCTACCAAAGCATTAAACTCTGATTATAAAATTGATCGAAAACTTTTCGATGATTTATTAAATACTTTAGAAAAAGGTTCGCTTTGTGCACATGGTGGCGGTATTCCGCTTCCTGTAAAAAATGCGCTACATTATTTCGATGATGAATTAAAAGAATATTTTAATCCAGCTTAAGAATTTCAATTATGGTTAAACATAAAGATCAAAATATAAAAGTTGCCTACATCAATGGTCAGGCTTGTGAAATAAAAGAAGGAGAAACCATTCTTTCTTTTATAAAAAGGAATAAGGGCAATAAGCTAGTTCCAACCTTATGTGATGCACCTAATCTTGATCCATTTGGAGCATGTCGGGTTTGTAGTGTAGAAGTAGCTTTAGAAGAAAATGGACCAGTGAAAACAGTAGCTTCCTGCCACACGCCTATTGCTGAAGGGCAACATATTTATCCAAGTACAGATTCTGTAAAAGAACTTCGGAAGAATATCATCGAGTTGGTTTTAACGGATCATCCATTGGATTGCCTGACTTGTGAAGTGAATGGAAATTGTGAATTACAGACCGTTGCTGCTCAGGTTGGAATTCGAGATGTTCGATACCCGGAAGGTGAAAACCATTTACACTATAAAAAAGATTCCAGTCATCCTTATATGACTTCGGATTTATCAAAATGTATCAATTGCTATCGATGTGTACGTGCCTGTGATGAAGTACAAGGCGAATTTGTTTTGAGTATGTCAGGTCGAGGCTTTGATAGTAAAATAATCAAAGGAATTGATGAGTCTTTCTTCGAATCGGATTGTGTAAGTTGTGGTGCTTGTTCTCAGGCTTGCCCAACTTCTGCGATTTCAGATATTTTTCAATCAAAAGCAATTACAGCGACGGAGACGACAAGAACTGTTTGTACGTATTGTGGTGTCGGATGTAATTTGGACATTTCGACTTCGAATGGAGAAGTAGTGAGCATTCGTGCGCCTTATGATGCAGAAGTGAACCAAGGACATACTTGCCTGAAAGGTCGATATGCTTTTAAATTTTATGACCATCCAGAGCGGTTAAATTCACCAATGATTAAGCGTAACGGTGAATTTGAAAAAGTAAGCTGGGATGAAGCCTACACTTACATTGCAGATAAACTAACTTCTTATAAAAATGATTTTGGTCCGGATTCTATAGCAGGTATTTCTTCTTCTCGATGTACGAATGAAGAAAACTATTTAATGCAAAAATTTATCCGAGCCGTAATTGGAACGAATAATATTGATGGCTGCGCAAGAGTTTGTCACTCACCTACTGCTTTAGGTATGCAACGAACTTTTGGAACCGGTGCAGCAACGAATTCTATCGATGATTTAAAAGATACTAATTGCATTATGGTCATTGGAGCAAATCCAACGGATGCCCATCCTGTGACTGGTGCGAAGTTGAAGCAATTTGCGATGCAATCGAAAAACGTGTCAATCGTCATTGATCCACGTCGAACAGAAATGGCAAGATATGCTACGCATCATATTCCATTGAGACCAGGAACTAATGTTGCTGTGCTCAACATGATGATGTATTATATTATCGAGGAAGGTCTCGCAGATGAAAAATTCATTGCAGATAGAACGGAAGGTTTTGAAGATTATAAAAAAGAAATTTTAGCGCTTGATCTTGATAAAATGGAAGCTGTTTGTGGTGTGGATCGAAACATCATTAAAGAAGCTGCGATTGCTTATGCTTCCGCACCAAATGCCATGTCTTTCCATGGTTTGGGGGTAACAGAACATTCACAAGGAACCTTTACTGTTATGCAAATTGCTGATCTGGCTTTGCTTACTGGTAATATTGGACGCAGAGGTGTTGGGGTAAATCCGCTGAGAGGACAAAACAACGTTCAAGGTTCAGCTGACATGGGCGTTCAACCGCATCAAGGTGCTGGTTATCTGGATGTTACGAATGATGAAGTGAATAAAAAATACAATCAATTTTACGGCGTTGATGTACCAAAAGAGATCGGTTATAAGATCCCAGAAATGTTTGATGCCGCTTTAGAAGGCAACTTAAAAGCAATCTGGATTATAGGAGAAGATGTAGTACAAACAGATCCAAATACGCAAAAAGTAATCAAAGCATTAAAGTCTACAGACTTAGTCATCGTTCAGGAATTATTTATGACGGAGACTGCAAAATACGCTGATGTGATTCTACCGGGTTCTTCCTTCCTTGAAAAAAGCGGAACCTTTACGAATGGCGAAAGAAGAGTCCAGGCTGTACGACAGGTAGTAGAACCGATTCCAGGTACGAAGCCGGATGGACAGATCATCGTGGACATTATGAATAAGCTTGGTTACGAACAACCAGATTATACACCAGATGGCATGTTGGAAGAAATATCTCAGATCGTTCCTTTCTTTGCAGGAATCACCTGGGAAAACTTAGGCTCGAATGGAAAGCAATGGCCAGTAGCTCCAGACGGAACGGATACTCAGATTTTACATCAGGAAGAATTTAAGCGTGGCTTAGGTTATTTTGAATTTAATGCTTTTGAAGAATCTGTAGAGCTTACCGAACATGCAAAAGACTATCCTTATATCCTAACGACCAACCGGGAGTTGGAACATTATAACTGTGGCGCCATGACGCGTCGGACTGCGAACGAATTGATCCTCCAGGATGATTATCTAATGATTAATCCAGAAGACGCTGCTGAAAACCTGATCAATGAAGGCGATTATGTTTGTCTTGAATCTCCACGTGGAAAAGTAGATGTAAAAGCTAGAATCACGGATGAAGTGAAGAAAGGAATTTTAAGTACGACCTTTCACTTTCCGGAGATCATGGTCAATAACATCACCTCGGATGTACATGATAGTGAAGCAATGTGTCCGGAGTATAAAGTTGTTGCCGTTCGTATTCGAAAATCAAAAGGGAAGTTTAAAATGGCGAACAAATAGTCAGGTGGTCAACTTAAGAAGAGCGTTGAATTTTGAAAACCAATAACGTGGATTTAGTTATTTCATTGACCGAACAATGAAGTAATCTCAAACTGCTCTATGCAAGTTTAACTTCTTCAAGTACTTCATTTTTAACTTCATTTATTGCTGGAAAACGAACTAAGAATGTGCTCCCTTTATTTTCTTGAGAATGAAGGACCGATATTTCTCCTCCTATTTTACCGATTAGTCGTTGAGCAATGCTTAAGCCAAGACCTGAGCCGGTATAAGCTATTCTGGTATGTAGTCTTTTAAACATTTTAAAAATTTGCTGATAGTAATGTTCCGCGAATCCTATTCCATTGTCCTCAATTTCAATAGCATGCATTTGATTTTTTAACTGATAATTGATATTTACATAAACGGTTTTATTTTCATTGTACTTTACAGCATTATCTAAAATATTATGGAATATTGGTTTTAATATTTTGCGTGGACCATTAAAAGTAGAAATTGAATTGCAGTTTAAATGAATAGATTTGTTTGGATATTTCAATTGTAATTCTGCAACTATACCATTCAAAATAGATTCAATATCAATAGCTACTTTTTCTTTTGTATCAATCAAATTTGTTTTTTGAAAATGATTTACGCCTTCAATGAGTTGTTCTAATTGTTTACCACT
Source organism: uncultured Saprospiraceae bacterium (assembly GCA_964467425.1). GTDB lineage: Bacteria > Bacteroidota > Bacteroidia > Chitinophagales > Saprospiraceae > JAHDHW01. The sequence goes on along the minus strand of CAYXQH010000552.1, from coordinate 42 downwards.
TTTTATGACGAAACCTAAATGTTCTTTCACCATTTCAGGATT
>CAYXQH010000551.1:0-4572 GCA_964467425.1 uncultured Saprospiraceae bacterium | reverse complement strand
AATGTGTAATGCCTGCTTCGGGTTCTTCTCCATCCTGTGGTATTATCAATTGTGACTTCGCCCAATTTTATGTGGAAGCTAATCGGGATTGTGGGCAGTCCTTTAGAATATTCCCAGGCATTCCCAATTTTAATATTACCAATGGTGCTACTTCGGTCTCGACCAATGAAGTACCAGTCGGAACCGCTTTTGTTGGAATTGATTTTGGTGCAACAGGAACTTCTGGTGCCAAAACTGAAGAAGTTGAAATATGCTACGTTTATGAACAAAATAATGTAACAGGTTGCGATTTAGCAAATTCAACCAATACGCTTCAAGCTACTTTTAACGGGAACCCAAAAATTGTTCATGATATAGAAATAGACGATCCTGCCTCTATTGAAGTGACGGTTGATGGAGTCCTACAAGCTATTGCACCGCCTACGATTACATGGGATTCAATAGCCGCTGGGACGCGAGCCTTAAACATAACAGCAGGTAACAATGCCATTAATCAAGAGGTTTGTATTACATTCGATTTGACAGTTGACACGACTGCGTGTTGTCCAAATATATTTATGGTTGGTACCATCCAAGTAATTGAAAGCTGTGATGATGGAGCTGGTTGTACTTGTGAATTGGTTAAAGCTTGTGATGATATTATTTTCAGGTCTAACCCAAATGCTACGGGATGTGATTGTGCTATGGAAGGATTTGCATATGATGTTTACAGAGAATCGACTGGCTATACAGATGAGACGATGACCACAAAACTGGTTGCTCCTGATGATTTGGCACTTGAAGATAGAAACAGGTACCTACCCTGTGACACGATGAATTATACAGGTGCATATGTAGTTAAAACTGAGGATGCTTTGACCAATGCTTATCTATGGCAATTCGGATTCAGAAATGTAGCAGTATCTGGTACCAATAGTACCACGCCTAATCTTGAATTGATTGTAGATGCTAAAGCCTCTGAAATAGTTTCTTTAGGAGTAAAAAAAGTAGGAGGCGTTTTGCAAGATGTGGACTTAACTTCCATGGCAAGTTGTACGGCTACCGATCCATCAGTCAATAGAACTACTAATACTACTTTCTTTTTTGGTAATCATCCTTGGGTAGGACAATCTAATCCCAGTTTTAATAGTGCCGCTGGAAGGTATAATTCTGGTGTTGATTATTATGATAATAATAGAACCTTCTTTAGGTTAAGAAATTTAAATGCTCTTGCAGATTGTCGTACCCTTAGAGATCCCACCTTTACGCCGCCTGCCGGATGGGATCAAAATGGTAATTGTTTAACTGATTTTATCAATACCTTTAATATTGAAGTTGGGGATACCATTTTTGTCAATACAAGGTTTGTTTTCACAAAAAGCCCATTACGAGCTCTTGCGGGAAATCCTCCACCTATCGCTCCCAGAATTTTCATGGAATTGACTGTTCAATATCTTGATGAGTTCGATAGTGATTGTATTGTGGGGCACACTACTTGTGTTGAACACTTTCCTTATGAAACTTTTTGCCCGAGTGACATTTCAGCATTAACTACGCTTAACATTGATGATTGTGGAGGTTCAGTTGAGCATACATTTACCGTTGATAATCCAACTCCATTGACATGGTATGCCAATGAATATCGGCCATTTTTCAGAATGACTGATATAGATGTTCCTGTTTTTGCTCCAATTATGTTTTGTGGAAACGCAAAAGCAACGACCAGCGGTGGCGACGAATTTCCTTTGGAAATAAAAGACGCTCCTGGTCATGATTGTGCTACTGTTGGTGGTGAATTATTTTGTTCTGTTTCAGGAGCAAATCCAGGTCATATTGTGCTCAACCCTTTTGATGATGGCTTTCCTAATTTAGGTGTTGGTTTGGGAGGTATCAATGATGAATTCACGATAACGTATGATCTATGTACAGTTTGCCCTGGAGAACCGACTGGTTTATCAGATTATACTTTAATTTATGATTATCAATTTCCTTGCGACCCGCCTCCATCAGATTGTTATCTCTGTAATGCAACCACAGCTGCCAACACTGAAATTGACGAATGTTTTGGCTTTGCTAATAATTTTAATTATTACGATTTTTTAAACTTGGATACCCTTACCTTAAAAAATGATAACATAAGTCAAGACGTAACGATAAATGACACTCGTAATGGTTTCCCGGCCCTTAATTCTGTGCTGGACAAATCACTTATTTCAAGTGTATCACCAGGCACAAGTGAAGAAATAAATTGTTTCACCATTACAGCAGACGGGAGTGATCCAACATTAGAAACACACATGGGAGTAATGGCACTTATTACCATCACCAATAGTGTAAACTTAGTAGATATTTACGATGCAACCATGGTTTCTTTAGGACCGCCAGTTTTGGCTTCTTCCTCATCGACCACGAATACTTATCGAGTCTCTCTTCCCGATTTAGCACCGGGAGATAGTTATAAATTTAATATTGGGACGACCTTATTATTTTGTCCAATAGCTCCGATGCCTGATCCTGAAATTTGTGTCAGCGTAACCTCTGGCTGTATGGATCCAGATATTGCAGCAGCAGTTGCAGGTACGACATCAGGCTGTAATTCAGTCACAGAATGTTACAAATATGTATTTGGAGAAGCAGGTATTCAAGCGGCATTTTTGACGCCTCCCGCTGGCACAACTTACCCACTTTGTGGTGAGATTCCAGTAGCTTATTTGATTAGAAATGTAAAAGCAGTTACGGTTACAGATTTGGCTTTTGAAATTGATTTGCCACCAGGAATGACTCCGGTGCCAGGTTCTTTCGAAGCTTCTTACCCAAACAATGGAAACCTTTCAGGTACTTTTAATCCGATATTGCCGCCTACGATTGTAGGGAATACTGTTTCCTACACGGAAGATAATGATTTTAGTCCTTCTATTCATTCTAACGGTTTCCCAGGAGTTTCTTCCTCTTTAGATAGTAATAATATCGTCATCCGATTTATGGTCAAAACGGACTGTGACGAATTTACTTCTGGTTCTCAATTTGGAGGGCAGGCACAAGCCACTGATCCTTGTAGTCCAGATATGTTAGAAAGTGGTTATAGTCGAAGTAATAGAATTATCATTGACGGAGCCAATCCAGTAGATTATGCGCAGATATTAACAACAGCAAAACCTGCCGAAGCATTTTGCGGAGGTTTGACCAATCTGTTTAGAATTACTGGTCTAAATGTTTCTCAAGTTCCATCTGGGGATAGCATTTTACTTTGTATTACCATACCTGAGGAACTTCAATATCAATCTGGTAGTCTTCAATATATTTTACCTGCTGGTCAATCAGTTGGTGTCGTATCAGATACAATGATTGGAACTGACCGAAGATTATGTTTTGCAGGTGTAAATAATCTTCCAGTTGGAGGGCAATTCACTTTTGCATTCGAAGCTGCTATGGAAGAAGATGCCGAATGTAGCGAAATTGATTTAGGAGTTGAAATAAAAGAATTGGTTGCGGACCAAGTTTGTGTAGATGGTGGTGAATGTAATGTGTTTGTCAATACTTCTGTGAACCCAAGTTTTGGAATCGACCTCAAAGGGCCAATCGAAACAGTTGATTTGAACTTCTCAAGATCTTGTTCGGGAGGAGATGATCCAGTGACACTTTGTTATGAAGTGGTTCTTCACAATCCAGGTCCAGATTACACAGGTGACATTGTTTTTAATGTTCATGATGACATCACAGCAAATAGTATCCTCGAATTCTTTGATCCGATTATGGATTCAAATACTGAATCAGCGCTCTTTATTCCATCGGGTGATACTATTACAATTAATGGATGTTTTTCAGTTCCTGAAATCAATGCCTGTCCTGTAATTTTAGACATTGTTTACGAAACAGATTGTGCCTGCGACCATGATGCAACGCCTTATTTTCAGGTTTCTCCTGGATTCTTGGATAACGTTGAACCGACCACGGTGCTTTGTCCAGATCAGGAATTAGGCTTTGAAATTTGTGGAGATTATACATTTACATTAGATCCGCCTTCAGGTGGTTATTCCTATTTTTCGGCTGATGGAGATAGTATATATTTCGGCTTGACCGATCCTAATTTAAATTTAAGAATAGATATAACTGGTCAGGTCGGAGAATGTCCAAGTACGGATATTATTTTCATAAATGGCCTGGTTCCTTTTGATGCATTTTTGGCCGATACATTAGCTTGTGTCAATGAGCCAGAATTTTTACAATTAGTTATTCCTCCAGAATACGAAGATTTTGTAGATATAACTTGGGCGCCAAATACTTTTTTAAGTGCAACCAATATCTCTGATCCGATTTTCACAGCAAATGCACCTGGAATGTATGAATATAAAATAGGACTTACATTCGGTGATGGATGTAATTTCACCTATTTGGTTACAGTAAATGTTTTACCTGTGGGTGACATTGGGATTGGTGGCGAAACCGAATTTTGTCTTGACTACGAACCAGCCAATTTAATTTCTGACACTGGTTTTGATGTGTATGAATGGTATAAAGTGGAAGCTGGTTTTGAAATTATCCAAGCGGTTACCACAACACCAATGTGGACTGGACCAACCCAATCAGGCGATT
>CAYXQH010000550.1:0-4579 GCA_964467425.1 uncultured Saprospiraceae bacterium | reverse complement strand
TGGGATCCAACAATTAGCGGAATTGGAGGAACCATTTATGACAGCGAAGGTGCGTTCTATGTATCGCAAGGTAACAAGTTATGGTACTTACCTATTAGTGGAGGTACTCCAGGTATTTTGCAAGAAGTCAATGTCTCTGGACTTGACATCATCGATGCCGATGGCATCACTTGGGTCGCTAGTCAAAAAACAATGTACTATGCTACTAACGACACCGGAGATCCTGCTAATGTAGGTACAGCTTATAAACTAGTATTTTCTGATGCTACAAATGCTACTGGAAGTGTAGTGGCTACTGATTTTGATGATTCATCCGGAGCTTGGTACTTTGAAAATGATGGTAAAGAATATTTGGCGGTAATTGAATCTCAATTCGGAGCGCTGTTCGGTTTAAACGGCTATGAACCTCCGTTCAATATTGAAATCATAGAGCTTAGGGAATTGGGAGTGGATTTGAATTTAGATTTAGCAGTGGTAGATCAATTATATGATCAATATACAACTGTAGATTACATCTTCACTTTAACAAATGAAGGAGATGCTGTAGCAAATAACATTGTAGTAGATACTGAGTTTCCTGATGCATTTGCTTACACTTCACATAATACAGCGAATGGTGAGTATAGTCTTTATTTTAATGAATGGACAATCCCATCATTAGCACCTGGAGAATCTGCGATCTTGGATCTTACTTTATTCACCTTAGTTGAAGGTCAAGACATAACTTACTTTACTCAAGTTATTGCTTTAGATGAGCCGGATGCAGATTCAACACCAGATAACAGTGATGGCGAAGTAATAGAAGATGACGAAGCCGCCGTAACTATTTTTCCCAGATCAAATGGTGGTACTGGAACCAACTCTGGTAATAATGACCTCGAACTAAGTATAACTGCAGATAGCGATACCTACGATGTTTATGAAGTTGTACGTTATACTATTTCTATAACGAATAATGGAGATGAAGATGGAACAGGTATTATTGTAAATGCAGGTTTGCCAGATGGAATGGCTTATACCGATTCCTCTCCTACCATTGGTGAATATAATCTATACTATGAAGAATGGACATTAGATGTTTTAGGAGCAGGTGAAACTGCTGTATTAGAATTGGATTTATTTATTTTAGAAGAAGACCAGCCAATTACAAATTTCGTTCAAATTTTTGTGGCTAACGAGTTAGATCCTGATTCTTCTCCTGGTAACAATACAACAGGTATTCCGGTAGAAGATGACGAAGCATCCGTTACTATTCTAATTATAGAAAGCAGTCCTTCTGGTTTAGTCTTGAATCCGCAAGACAATTGGATAAGCAATAGCAAGGGAAATCATGATGAGATTTCTACAAAAAATGGACTTGCAGAATCTACTACTATAACCTTAGCTCCGAATCCATTTAAGGGAACAACGAATTTTGAATTTCACCTTGCTACAGGCGGAACATTCCAGTTTCAGGTTTTTGACATTACAGGTACTTTGATTAACAATCAAACTTTAGATCTGAATGAAGGAGTGAATTGGTTTACTTTTGATGGTGGTCACATGAACACTGGATATTACAGCTACCGACTAAGTAATCATCAAGGGTCTGTAAGCGGTAAAATGATTGTAATTAAATAACTGAATGGTTATCTGATTTAAAGAAATTCAAAAGAAAGGGCAAGTGAATTTCAATTGCCCTTTCTTTTTTGACTTATAACTTTCAAACACTTACTTATCCTTTGCTTTGTATACAGTCGCTCTTCGATGAAAATGCATCGTAAAAGAGATTAAATTTTAGATTCTTCACTTTCTTTTTATAAAACAAACATACAATGAAAAATCAAATGAAAATTCCTCTTTGGATAAATATTTTCGGGGGCATTCTTGCCGTATTCGGTCTAGGATTGGGCATCATGGGATACCTTCAACCAGAGATTGTTATTAATGGATTTACTGGTGATACCAATGCACATAAAATGGCAATGTGGATGACATCAGCTAGAAATATTGCAATGGCGGTTGTGATGGTTTATGCTCTATTTTCTAAAAAACCAGGATTAATTGGATTAGCTTTTATTATGAGGTTAGTTACAGAATTAGCTGATATGCCTGCTACTGCTATCTCTGGTGTAATGGGCATACCTGAAATGGCTATATATGGGGTGTACTTAGTATTATTTATTACTCCTGAGATTTTAGCAATTAGAAAATTGAATGCCATGACAAAAGGAAATTAAATTCATTCTTAAGCATATTTAAAACAATAAATTTCAAATGGAACCGAAAACAGATTTTGACTATATAATTATAGGCGGCGGTACGGCTGGACCTGTAGTAGCTACTCGATTGACTGAAAACCCTGTTAACTCCGTCCTGCTTATTGAGGCAGGAAAAGAAAATACCAAAGAAGCAATTAGTTATGTAAATGGAGCGGGACAAATGTGGACACCAGATACGAACTGGGGATACAATTCTACACCACAAGCGGGGCTTAAAGACCGAGCAATTATGCAACCTCGTGGCAAAGTAATGGGTGGCTCTGCTGCAATCAACATAGGTTCTTGGTCACGAGGAACAGCAGCAAATTATAATAGCTGGAATCTAGAAGGATGGGATTGGGATACTGTTTTGAAATGGTATCTTAAAATTGAAGATAGCGATAGAGCTGCCAATGAATTTAGAGGAACTGGTGGTCCAATGAAATTAGAAACTACACCCGAAGGCACCTACATGACTCAGGTTTTTAAACAGGCATGTAAGGAGGTGGGATTAGGCACTACTGAGGATTTAAATGCAGCGCAGAATGAAGGCTTTGATGTTTGGCAATGTATTTTTAAGAACGGTCACAGACATAATACTATCAACAATTATTTAGATGGGGCACGTTTGCGTTCTAACCTAAACATCCAAACTGAGGCATTTGTTTCAAAAGTAATTATAGAAAACAAAGTCGCTGTTGGCATTGAATATTTTCAAAATGGAGAGACTAAAACAATTCGAGCAAACAAAGAAATCATCATTTGCGCAGGAACGTATGCTACACCAAAAATCCTTATGCATTCAGGAATTGGCCCTGCTAATTATTTAAAAAGTCTTGGCATTGAAGTAGTTCAAGACTTAAATGGTGTAGGCGAAAACCTCGCTGATCACTTACGAACAGATATAGGCGTCACGGCACCAGACGGAGTTGGTGTGTCTTTAAGAGCTAACCCTCAAGATCCTGCACAATTAGAAGAATGGCGGAAAACAGGTTACGGGCCACTCTCCGTTGGAGAAAATACTAGCGTATCATTTTTCAAATCATCGCCGGAGGTTCCTGTTGCAGACATGGAGTTAATGTTCAACATCAATGCTCCCGCTCAATGGGGAGCTCCTCCACCAAAAAATGCCGGATATCATATTGATGTAGGTTTAGTACAACCTGCAAGTAAAGGCACTATCCGATTAGCCTCTGCAGATCCTAAAGACACTATTCTTGTAGACCCGAATTATTTGGGAGATGACAGAGATATTAAAACTTATCTCAAAGGTATGCGGACAGCTTTAAAATTTTTCAAGACTGCCTCACTCAAAGCTTACACAAATTTAGATACGATTACTTTAAGCACTGATGCTTCAGATGATGAAATAGAGGATTATATCAGGAGTAAAGCAGAATCAATTTATCATCCTATAGGAACAGCCAAAATGGGAACTGATGATGATCCGATGGCAGTAGTGAATACCAAATTACAAGTAAAAGGTATCAAAAATCTACGCATTGCTGACGCGTCTGTTATTCCAAACTTGATAAGTGGGCATACCATGGCACCTACTGTTTTGGTAGCAGAAAGAGTTGCATTTTTTATTCAAAATGAATTATAACATTGCCTTCCAGGCATTGATATCTATATTTTCTTAATAAAACTAGTAGAATACAACCTAAAACAACAATGAAGAATTATTTAAATTTTTTACTCGTATTAATTATCACTTGCAGCAGCTTAAGTTTAAAAGCTCAAAAAGCTGTAACAGTAGCCTTTGATCCTCTAACTACGGTAGCCCTTGGTGGATACGAAGTAGAATTGGGGGTAAATATTAATGAAAACCGAATTACAGCATCTTATTTAAGTGGAGATTTATCGCCATGGTTTGGTCAGGCAGAAGACTTCAACAGTTCATCTCATAGTGTTTTTGAAATTGCTTACAGCCGTTTTCTAAACGAAGAACAAAGAGGATTTAGTTATGGTTTGGCTTATGCTTACTACACAGATTTTACGGTAGAAGATACACAAGCTCAATCTCTTGAAAAGAACCCTTCAAGACTTTCCTTAAAGTTGGCTTACGCCTGGTTCCCTTTCAAATCGATTGATTTGTATTTAGAACCAATAATGACATTTGGCTTTTTCCTCGATGATGAAGATCTGAATTTTACTTCAGGTGAAGTTTTTGACAAAAAATCATTTATCGGCAACGGACCTCTTTTTAATGTAGGATATAAATTCTCATTTTAAAAATCAAAATCAAAACATCATGACAAACGCTTCAACTAAAATTCCAAAATGGATTATAATATATCTTTGGGTCACCTTCATTATAACCCTGGGAGCAAGTCTTG
>CAYXQH010000549.1:0-4581 GCA_964467425.1 uncultured Saprospiraceae bacterium | reverse complement strand
TGTTGAGCCAAATGGAACCGTTATAATAATAATTTTTCCAAAAATCATCAATATTGTCTGCCGCAGATTTATTTATGCTACTAATATTATTATCAAAAAATAAATTGATCAGAAGTGGCTAAAGGAAAGTAATTAAAATTAAGTATTTTAGAGTATTCTTCTAATAGCTACAAAATGAATCCCATGAAAATCATTCAACTCTTATTCCTGTTTTTAGTTTTGCAATCTTTCACGAACGAAATAGAGGCTCAGAATTATTTAGATGAATCTTCAAAATGGTATACACTAGCAGGTGACACTTATGATAAATGGTACTGGATTTCTAAATTTCAAATTATTGGAGATTCTACAATCAATGACACCACCTACCATAAGATTCATAGAGAATTTGACCGACTTCGTTTAGACTTTAATGGATCAGGAGATACCATAGAATATTATACTGGCTGGGAACAAATCCTCTTGCTAAGAGAAGAAGACAAAAAATTCTATACACGATCTGGAGATGCAGATCACTTTATAATTGATTTTGACTTAGAGCTGGGTTCAATAATTGTAGAAGATTTAACCGAGCATGAAATTACAAATATTGACTCCATCCTAATTGGCAATGAATACCGTAAGATATTCGAAATAGATAATTTTAAAAGAGTATACGAAGGAATAGGAACGAGCCTAGGTCTATTTGAAGGTTTAGGTTGGCTTGGTTCTCATCCTGCCTATGCAATGCTATGTTATCAACAGGGAGGTATAAATTATGAATTGCATACAGGCTGGATTCCTGGTTTTTTGACTTTAGAATCATGCGACTCCCTTACCTTTAATGAAATAATAACCAACACTCAAATAATTGAAGACCAGGAATTCATACTCTATCCTAATCCTTTTAAGACTTCCGTGAACATCAATCTAAATCAATTCGCACTAGATAAAATTGACATTTTAATTCTGGATATTAATGGAAAAATTTTATTTCAGGATCACAGAAACATCTTAAATGATACGATAAGAATTGACTTGTCAACATTAAGCCAAGGCATGTACTTCATTCAAATTAAAGCCAATAAAAATAGCTTTCATTCAAAGATTATTAAAATTTAAACGTCATGCATAATCAAGAAATTCCAATTGTAGATTTAAACATGCAACTAGTTGAGCATACTCAACACTACTCCAATTCAATACTGGAAAATGAAATTAATGGTATTCATGTCGAACATGTAATTCTTTCAGCAAACAACGAAATAATAGATCATACCGAAGAAGGCTATAAAATAATTTACCTGTTTATAAAAGGAATGGGAAATGTCATGGATACAAACACAAATTATGAGATTGTTCCAGAAACGATCTTATTACCTAATATAGAAACGAGTATAAAGATTAAACCAGCAAAAGATGACTCCTTGCATTATCTGAAAATCTCTAGCAAATTAACAGCTCAAGACTTATTAGATTTAAAAGAGTTTCCTGTTGAAAATACTCAAAAAGTATATTATGCAAAATTCAAAGATTGTCAGTCCTATTCCGAACCTATTAAAAGTCCAAACACCATAAGTCGCACTATACTTCCTAATAAATATATTCCTAGAATTGCGATGGGAACAGTTGAAACGAAAGGTCCTGATGAAGTGGGTGCTCATGAACACCCAATGTTGGAACAATTATTTTTAGGCCTCTCAAAAAACAATTGTATTGTTTATGCTGATGATGCTCAAGTAAATTTCCCACAACATTCCGTACTCCATATACCTTTAGGATCCAGGCACTCCGTTTCAGTAGAAAAAGACGAAACCATGTATTATGTTTGGATGGATTTCTTTTTAGATAAAAAAGGAGAAGAATGGTTAAAAACTCATATTGTAGACGAAGATAACCGGACTTAAAAATCAGGTGTTTCAATTAGAGCGACTGCAGCGTACTGATAATTCCTCTTATGCTCATATAACTCATAATTAAAGAAAAGATTAAAATTCCACTAAGAGCAATGTTGATTGGCAATGTATATTTATAGGACTTCATTAAAGAAGACTTATTGCCTAAAATAAAAATACAACTTACCGTAATAGGCAATAGTAAGGCACCAAAGGCCTGTGATGCAATCATGATCACAATCGGTTTTGCATTTAAGATGGGCACAGCTAAACCGAGTAAAGAAATAATCAGCGCATACATTCTATAATCTCTCCGCTTCATGTTTGGTTTTCTTTGATGATAATCGTCTAAAAGCCAAGGTAATAGCGCTACATTTGGAAACTGAGAGGAAACTCCAGCCGCAACTAATCCAATTACAAAAATGGCCACTCCTATTCGACCGGCAAATGGCTCCAATAAGGTAATTAGGTCTGATACATTTTCTAATTTAACACCTCCACCGTGCAAAGCTCCTGCAGCTGCTGCCATAATCGCAGCACTTACTATAAAAATTAAAAACCCGGAAAACAAAGCATCTCTTCGTTGAGTTTTATAATCGGCCATTGTCCAATTCATTTCTTTTACCAATGTTGTCCTAAGTATAAATAAACCCGAAAAAACAGTGGTACCTACCATTGAAGCAGTAACTAAAAATGGGTTTTTATCATCACCAGTATCCGGGATATTTGGTATCATTCCATTTGCAAGTTCATGGAGCGGAGGAGCAAGCATAACAAAGTTTATTAAAAAACAAACCGCCATAATACCAACAACAAAAGCTAGAATTTGCTCAAAGAGTTTTGTATTTCCTTGTAAAAAAATGATATAAACCAAGCTGACAAAAAAGAGCGCAAAATAAATAGAAGAGATACCTCCTTCAACCATATTTTTCGACCACTCAAAACACACATCTGATATGATCCCCATTACGCCAATAACACTCCCGCAAATATTAGCTGTAAGCGCTATTAAAAAAAACAGAGCGACCCCTGGATGAATATACTTCCTAATGGAAGCAAGTGCCGTTTCTTGCGTTATAATCGTAAACTTACCAAACAGGTTCAGCAGAAAAAAGGTGATGACGCAAGATAAAAAAATCGCCCAAAGCAAAGACATTCCGTATTCTGCTCCGGCTTTTGCCATCGCGGTAACACTACCCGTTCCCACAGTAAATCCAAATAGAAAAATCCCAGGTAAGAGTGCTTTTAATGTTTTGCGGATTTTTGACATTGATAAAAAAGTTTAACAGATTCGCAATCTTATACTCGAGCTAAAGGGAGACATGAATTAAGTTCGATTCAAATATAGAAGTATTATTGTAAATTGTATATTATAGGATACATAAATAGACTTTTTGGAATTAAACCATAGTTTCAATTGTTCTAAATAAAAATAGTTTAGCTAACCAACCTTTTGTTATGGATAATCAAATGCTTGAAAATGAAAAAACCTGGGACAAGCTAGCAAAAAATAATGTTCTCTGTTCAAGACCTAAATACCATCTGACTCCTGAGACTGCTAAAGACTACATTAAAAACAGTACCTATTATGGAGACGATCTGAAAGGAAAAAATGTTCTTTGCCTCGCTTCTGGAGGTGGGCAACAAAGCTTTGCTTTTGCTTTGCTCCAGGCAAATGTCACCGTTCTTGACTTCAGCGCAGAGCAATTAAAACGAGATAAATTAGTAGCCAAGCAACTAGGGAAAAATATTCGGATAGTTAAATCAGACATGAGGGATTTATCAATGTTTGACAAACATGAATTCGATATAATTTATCAGCCCTACTCCATAAACTATATCCCAGAAACTGAAGTATTATTCGACCAGATAGAAAGAGTCTTAAAACCAAGTGGGTTTTACGATTTAATGTTTCACAACCCTTTTGTTCATGGAACCTGGAAAGACGGGGCCTGGGGAAGCCAATGGAACAAAGATGAATTATGGAGAGAAAAAGGTTATCCACTATGGCAAGCCTATGAAGATGGAACCTTGATTAAAACAATAGATCCAAATTGGAATTTCACGAACCTACAGAATGAAGAGATAAAAATTGAAAGTCCTCAAGAATATAAACATACCTTGTCCACTATTTTAAATGGATTAATAAAAAGAAATTTCGAGATCTTAAACATTAAAGAAGAAACTTGCTCTACAAAAGATACAACACCCGGGACCTGGGATCACTATAAATCAATTGCTCCTCCTTGGATATATTTAATTAGCAAGAAAAAATAAACATCTTGAAAATACGGCAATTGGTATATTAAGAATACCCGGTTTTACTAGTTTTAAAATATACAAACTCTTTTTTCGTTTATTTAGTCGAGCATAGAATTTCAAAATCTGCTCAATAAAGCTGTATAAAATAAAACTAAATAAATTTTAAAGTTATGAAACGGATAGCATTCACTCTTTTAATCACGTTATGCATTGCATGTAATATTTCTGCTCAACGCATAAATAAATTAACCATAGACGATTTTAAAATAGAAGACCTTCGGGATAAGGAAAAGAGATCGCATAATTTCGATATGACGCTCAAAAGCCCCAACGACCTTATTCCACTTAAACTTTCCATGGAACCTAAAAAGATTATTGCCTCCTATCAAGATGAGCAATATCTGGTCATAGTTTATAAAAATGGGGATGCATGTTTCTTAACTGG
>CAYXQH010000548.1:0-4595 GCA_964467425.1 uncultured Saprospiraceae bacterium | reverse complement strand
GCAGGAATTGATCCTAAAAATAAACCGTCTACTACTTTATTTAAAAATACCTATCAGTACCGCCAAATGTTGGTGGAGCGTAATATTAAATTGCATTCAACTTGTGAGCATCACTTTTTACCGATCTACGGCAAAGCTCATGTAGCCTATATTCCGAATGGAAAAGTGGTTGGACTTTCTAAATTAAATAGAATTGTGGAGTATTATGCAAAGCGTCCTCAGGTTCAGGAACGCCTAACAATTCAAATTGCTGATGAATTGAAAAAGATGCTCGGCACTGAAGATGTTGCTGTCTACATAGATGCAAAACATATGTGCGTCCAATCAAGAGGAATTCAACATGAATGTAGTAGTACGATCACTGCTGAATATACAGGCAAGTTTTTAAATGAAAATGTACGGAATGAATTTTTAGCGGCAATCAGATCGGAAGGGTAGAAGAATAATGATGGGGTGAGTGAGTGAGTGAGTGAGTGAGTGAGTGAGTGAAATTAATCTTCTTCGGGGCCAAGAATATCAATCCCTTTTAGCCCGTGTTCTTTTACGATCTCTTTTATTTCCTGCATGATCGCTTCGCTGTTTTCTCCAGTATTTTTTAATACTTTAAATATTTTTTCCTGGTTCAACTCTGCAGGGAAGGCGGCTCCAAAGCTTTCTGCAACGCAATGTATAATAGCTAATGTTATTTCTTCTCCATCTATCGTAATGGTTTGTCCTGGTTTTCTCCATAAGTGATTAGCTGCAAAACTTTTGTGATCTGCCGGAAACCATTTCTGGATAGCTACAACAATGTCATAGGTTTCCATTTCTTCATTCGCTTTTTGAAGCATCGTTTCAGCATCCTTGAGTGGAATAGCTCCTAAAGGCATGAAATCGTTTTGAAGATTTTTTAGAATAAGTAGTTTCATATATCAGAGGTAATGAGTGAAAGGTGATGAATGATATTCGGTTTTCAAAATTAATAAAGATTGAAAACCGAATACCGAATACCGAATACCGAAAAACGATTTAATTAATATCCATAAAGCGCCTTACCTGCAGCTTCGTATTTGTCACCAGCTTTCCAGCGTGGAGTTTCAGAACGATCTCCAAGGAGTCTCGATAAATGTGCAAATGTTTTACAGTAGCTTAATAGATAATCAAAGTCTATAGTTTCTGGATTATCGCCTACCTGATGATAATACTTTTGAATTTCGGCAGTAAATCCAGTCGTTCCAGGACTCACTGTTGGTGCAGGTATTCCTTTTACCGCAAAATTTACATTGTCAGATCGGTCATATAAATTTTGTTCCGGTGCAGGATCTGCAATCACTCTTAAACCAAAGGTCTTAGCAGCAGCCTCAAATTCTTTTTCTAAACCTGCTCTTCCATAACCTATAACAGAGATGGCTGTTTTATCATCATAGCCTGCGCCATCTGTATTCAGGTTTAAAACAGTTTGCTTCAGAGGAATTAAGGGATGATCTGCATAATAAGAACTTCCTAATAGCCCCATCTCTTCTGCTGTAAATCCTATAAAGACGACTGAACGTTTAGTGGGTTTTTCAGCAATTACCTTTGCAGCTGAAAGCATTGCAATAGTCCCCATGGCATTATCTCTTGCTCCATTAAAAATAGAATCTTCAGCAGTAAAAGCTCCTCCACCTTTTCTACCCGTCCCTACATGATCATAATGTGCTGTGATTAAAATATATTCGTTTTTAAGTACAGGATCTGTTCCTTCAACCATGCCTATAACATTCTGAGAAGGCAAAGGCTTTGTTTGAAAACCAGTTGACTTAATTTTAAATTTTGATTGTTGACCATTTTTTAATGCAAGCCCAGCATCTTCCGATTCTTCTTTTAGCCAGATGTAAGGAATACCTGGTTTACTATCTTCTCCTTTGCCAATATCTACTCTTGCTTTACCAAAATAGTTTTTGAAAAATTGCCAGGGGAAACTTAGTTTATATAACTCAACCATTGCCACAGCGCCTTTTTCCTGGGCTATTTCTCTTTTAGTTCGCATAGAGCCAAATACAACGGAGGGATCTTGAGAGTCTGCTAATCCGGAAATAGATACGACGATTTTTCCTTTTACATCGAGACCTTTATAGTCATCAATTCCTTTTAAAGAATCTACCCAGCCGTAATTCACAAAAACAACATCTTGCTCCGTGCTTATTGAATCTCCAGCAAGAATTATCATTTCTTGTCCATGTTCGTAAACGACATCATTCCAACGGAGGTAACCGACTTCTGGCGGTATTTTATTTTCGAAAGGAATTTTTTGGTAAAAATCATCGGCTCCTTGTACTTGTTTTACACCATATAGTCGGAATTGCTCTGCAATATATCTTGCAGCAATATTATTCCCTTGTTCGGTCGTTCGTCGTCCTTGCATTTCATCGGATGCTAATATTCGCATATGCATTTCCGTTTCAGCTTTTTTTAGCGAAAGCTCAGGAAGGGTACTGGTAGAAAGTTTTTTTAGTTTCTTTTGTGCTATTGTTGGACTAAGGCTAACCCCTATAAACAACAGAATCAATAATGTGATTTTTTTCATAATTAGTAGTTCTAATATTCAATTGTATTAAGTCTATTTTTTTACTTGTCATCTTTGCTTACCAAAACTGGACTCTCGCCATGTTTTCTGAAAAGTCTCTTGCATCTTTATAACGAGGCTCGACAATAACTTCAGCATTTCCATTTATATAACCAATCCCTTCTCGAAAAGCTACACGTGCAAGTCCTTCCTTAAAATCCCAAGCGAGTCCAAAATGAGCGGGGGTTATTTCTTTTCCATTAATATCTAAGAACCCCCAAAGGTCATTTTGTGAGTATGCTGCTTTTCGGTCGATGAAGTTGTAGAGCATTTCGTATTTGATCGGAATGATGATTTCATTGTTTGTGTTGACACAGCCAAAGTTTCCATCTTTAAATACTTTCCAAAGACCATAACCTGCGTACTCTATTTCATCATAAAGCGGCTGTATTTTAAAAGATCCGTTTCGATCAATCAAGCCCCACTTACCATTTTCTAAAACGGGAGCAAAGCCTTTCATAAAATCTTTTGCACTTTTAAACATTTTGTCGAATGCTTTTTCTCCTTTATCGTTTAAAAAGCCTTGTTGTTTATTTTTATTAATGCGAATAAATCCATTTGAAGGATTATTGATTCGGTCGTAATCAGGTTTAGCAATAATTTTTCCACTATGATCAATCAAGCCATATTTTTCCGATTGCTTGATTTTTGCAAATCGATCTTTAAAACGCCATACCTTTTCATATTTATCTTCTATAACTAAGGTTCCGGTTTTATCAATAAATCCGTAACCCTTATCCGTTTTGACTTTTGCTTTGCCTTCATAAAAATTGTCAGCTTTGGTATAAGTCAGTGGAATCACTACTTCCCCTTCTTGATTTACAAAACCCATTTTATAATCAAAATCCTGAACACGAGCCAATCCTTCTGAAAAGGACCACATCGATTTAAAAGTAGGTTTTAAAATAAAATCTCCTTTTTGATTGATAATTCCCCATTTACTTTTGATCCGAACAATCGCTTTTCCTTCCACAAAATTTCGGGCATCATCAAAACTCGGAGCAATAACTACACGACCTCCTTTATTGATAAAACCCCATTTATCTTCAGACTCTACATATTCGTCTTCAAGAGGTATAAGCTCGGTTGGTTGATCATCTGTAATCGTGCTAGGAATATCATTGGCATCGTTGGTATTTGAGTCCATACGGCAGGCGAGCAAAAATATGCCAAAAAATAGAAGTAAATATCTCCAATTCATAGTCATCAGATTCGAAACGAAGGTAAAGTCTTTTTAAGGATTCACCAATCGAAAAGTATATCTTTATGTGCTTTTTATAGTAAATGTCATTTTTATCAGATAAAAGGAAGCTTCTAAATGGTGTGATTTAGTAAAATTACGGCATTTTAAAGGGCTTATTTTATATTCTGTACAACTTTAACGGGGATTTAACCCTCTTTTTAAAACGAAATAAAAAGGATATCGTTATGATTATGGTCCTTTAAACAAAATTTTACAGCTATAATTTTTATGAAGAATATATTCTCTTTTACTATCCTTCTTATTGCTTTAATTCCGCTTGCAAATTGGAATTGGTTTACCTCTGAAACAGGACTTTTTACTGTTTTGGCACCTGGCGATTTTGAAGAAACCATCGAAACTGTAGAGACGGAAGTAGGGGAGCTAACTTATCATACTTTTGCCTATCAGCCAGCTGAAGGAACGGATGATAACTTTCTGTACATGATTAGTTATTGTGATTATCCAATAGGAGCGATGCACTCGGATTCTACCGATCTGATAGATGACTTTTTTGATGCAACTGTTGAATCGTCTGTCTTTAGTATAAAAGGAAAATTGTTTTATGATTCCGATATAAGCTTGGGTGGATATCCCGGTAGACTTTGGAGAGTTGATTATGGTAATTTCAAAGCGACCATAAAGACAAAAGCGTATTTAGTAGATAGAAGATATTACGCTATTCAGACGGTAACTTTTAAGGATAAAAATTTAAACCCTTCTATAGATAAGTTTTTGGATTCTTTTAAATTTATCCCTGATGATGGAAAA
>CAYXQH010000547.1:0-4607 GCA_964467425.1 uncultured Saprospiraceae bacterium | reverse complement strand
TTGCCCCAGATAAATTCAAAGGCTCTCTTTCAGCCGTCGAAGTTTGCAAAGCAATCGCTGATGGATTGCAAGAGAGCGATCAGTCCTTTGAAATTCATATGCATCCAATGGCTGATGGAGGAGATGGTTCTTTAGAAATAATCGAACAGCATCTGAAATTAAAAAAGCAAACTCTTAAAATATCTGATCCACTTGGGCGTCCAATTTCCTCTTTTTATTTCACGTCGACGACTATTGCATTTATCGAATTGGCTAAAGCTAGTGGCTTAATCCTACTTAAAGATTCAGAACTAAATCCTTTTAAGACATCTACTTACGGTACTGGTCAAATGATCGTTGATGCGATCTCCAAAGGGTATCGTGAAATCTATCTTTTCCTTGGCGGTTCTGCAACCAACGATGGAGGGATGGGGATTGTACATGCACTAGGCGTCAATTTTTATGATCCCAATAAAAAGCTATTAAAACCTTGCGGTGAAAACCTTTCTAAAGTAGAATCCATTAGTTTTGATCCAGTCTTTGATATTGGAGAGATCAAGTTTACCTTACTCTGCGATGTTAATAATCCACTCTATGGATCGAATGGTGCAGCTCAGATATATGCCCGCCAGAAAGGAGCAGATGAAACAATGATTACAGCCTTGGATAATGGTATGAAACACTTTAGCCAAAAGCTTTTTAGTTATTCAGGAATAGAAGTAGCTAGCCTTGCTGGTAGTGGCGCTGCTGGCGGTATTGCAGCTGCTATGGTTTCTCTTTTTAATGCGCAGATCAAAAGCGGCATTGAGTGTTTTATGAACTTGACGGAGCTTGAAAAATTAATAGAGAAGGCTGATGTTGTCATTAGTGGAGAGGGGAGATTGGACAGCCAATCTTTACAAGGAAAGGTAGTGAATGGGGTCGCTAATTGCTGTAAAAAGTATAATAAGCCATTACTGCTTTTTGTAGGCAAAAACGAATTGTCAAGCATAGAACAAGATTTTCTTGGTGCCAATAAAGTATTTTCTTTGCTCGATGAAGCAGCTGATGTAGACGATGCTATGCTAAATGCATTCGCTTATTTGAAACAGCTAAGCCTCCGTAATGCCTCATTTCTTCGTTTAAAGTAAAAAAAGAAAGCGGCTGGGTACATGACTCAGCCGCTTTTTTATTTTTAACCTAGAAGGTTTTTTTACATCATTCCTGGCATACCTCCGCCCATTGGTGGATGTGCATGTCCAGCAGCCTCTGGCTCAGGTTTGTCATTAATCACACACTCTGTCGTTAAGATCATACCAGCAATAGATGCTGCATTTTCCAGAGCGATTCGAGTAACTTTCATTGGATCAATAACTCCTGCTTTTTTCAAATCTTCATATTCCTCTGTTCTTGCATTGAATCCATGAGATCCTTTTTTGCCCATGACGTTCATCAGGACAACAGAACCCTCAACACCTGCGTTTTCAGCAATGATTCGTAAAGGAGCTTCCAATGCTTTTCTCACGATAGCGATTCCGATATCCTGATCTTCATTTTCACCCTTAACTTTATCTAGTCCTTTGATTGTTCGAACTAATGCTACACCACCACCAACGACGATTCCTTCTTCTACAGCTGCTCTGGTCGCATGTAAAGCATCATCTACTCGATCCTTTTTCTCTTTCATTTCAACTTCAGTAGCAGCACCGACATAAAGAACAGCAACACCACCTGCTAATTTAGCAAGACGCTCTTGTAATTTCTCCCGATCATAATCAGAAGTCGTTGTTTCAATCTGCTGCTTGATTTGATTAATTCTTGCAGTAATATCTTTCTTCTTACCTTTTCCGTTTACAACAGTAGTATTGTCTTTATCAATATGGATTTTTTCACAAGAACCCAAGTGACCTAATTCAACACTATCTAATTTGTATCCTTTCTCTTCAGAGATTACAGTACCACCAGTTAATGTAGCGATGTCTTCCAACATAGCTTTACGACGATCACCAAAACCAGGAGCTTTTACAGCAACTACTTTCAATTGTGCTCGAAGACGATTAACCACTAATACACCTAATGCCTGACTTTCAATATCTTCAGCGATAATCAAAAGCGGACGGCCTGCTTGTACTACTTTTTCAAGAATAGGTACAATGTCCTGCATGTTAGCTACTTTCTTATCGTGGATAAGAATGTAAGGGTTTTCGTATTCCGTTGTCATATCCTCCGCATTCGTTACGAAGTAAGGAGAAAGATAACCACGATCAAACTGCATACCGATCACTTCCTCTACGTAAGTGTCTGTACCTTTAGCTTCCTCAACAGTGATCACACCATCTTTGGTCACTCGTTTCATCGCATCTGCGATTAATTTTCCAATTTCATTATCGTTGTTAGCAGAGATAGCACCTACTTGCTCAATCTTTTGAAAATCATTACCAATGATTTCACTTTGTTTTTTAAGCTGAGTAATAACGGCTTGTACTGCTTTATTAATTCCTCGTTTTAAATCCATAGGGTTTGCACCGGCAGCAACGTTTTTCATACCAGCAGCAACAATTGCTTGTGCTAATACTGTTGCAGTCGTCGTACCATCACCTGCGATATCAGCAGTTTTAGATGCGACTTCTTTTACCATTTGAGCACCCATGTTTTCAACAGGATCATCTAGTTCAACTTCTTTTGCAACGGTAACACCATCTTTGGTAATAGAAGGAGCACCAAAGCTTTTTTGAATTACTACGTTCCGTCCTTTTGGTCCAAGTGTTACTTTTACTGCATTGGCAAGAGCATCAATTCCACTTTTAAGTTTTTCTCTTGCATCCGAATCAAAGCTAATTTCTTTAGCCATATTAAAGCGTTTTTGTTTTAATAGAAAATAATCCCCACAATTAGGGATGTGTTAATAAATAGGGTTTAAAGAACGATAAGAATATCGTCTTCTCTCATGATAAGGTAGTCTTTACCTTCGTAGTGTAACTCCTGTCCTGAGTATTTTCCGTAAAGAACTTGGTCTCCTTTCTTAACGGTCATTTTTATACCGTCTTTACCGGGACCAACCGCAACAATTTTACCTTTTTGAGGTTTTTCTTTGGCTGTGTCAGGAATGATAATCCCTCCTGCAGTTTTCTCTTCGGCCTTGGCAGGTTGTACCACTACTCTGTCGTTGATTGGCTTCATTAATATAAATGTTTTGATTAAAATTTATTAATTATAGATTGATTACAGAACATACCGATCACAACTTGTGCCAAGAGAAAATACATGACATTTTTACAGTAAATGGGAGAATATTTTCTCAAGAGTAAATTAATAATTAGTATGCTTGTCAATTTGGCAAGCAAAAGTAGTCATTTTTGGCAGGTTTTTGGGGAAATGCCGTAAAAAAAAGGGTGGAAAAAATTAGAATCCATATAGAATTGAAAAAGCCTTGATAATGACAACATTACCAAGGCTTTTTGTATAGAATAATTTCTTAAATTAAGAAATCAACCTGTTTTTTACTAAGCAGCGTTTAAGGATTTTACATAAATTGCAGTGATGATGCATAATATAAACAATGCAGCACCTAATCCCCATGTCGCTTTTTCGACAAAATCAGTCGATTTAGCAGCTCCAAACATTTGATTGGTCGCATTTCCACCAAAGGTAGAATCGACTCCTCCGCCTTTTGGATTTTGGATCAAAATCACTGCCATTAATAAGACAGAAATCAAGGCTATAGATACAGTTAAAAATAAAGTCATGTTATAGATTTTTAAGTTTTTCAATCTGGTCTGCAAAGTAACTACTTTTTTCTGGAAAAATCAAGCTCAATTTTTCATACATTTTTATAGCTTTTTTATAGTTCTCCTGCTTAACCAGCAAATTTGCTAAGGTTTCAGAAACAATTTCCTCATTTTCCATTAAACTCTCCTTCGCGACTACTTTAGCTTTCTTTGGAGTATTGCCAGACTTGGCTTTCGATTTTTTAATTTTCTTTTTCTCTTTCCCGGACTGATTCTTTTGCTTTTTAGGAGAAGATTTTTTCTTTTTCTTTTCTTTTATTTCTGATCCCTTCTTTTTCTTCGTCACTTCAGGTTTACGTTTTTCCTGATTAATAGTTTCTTCTTCTTCAGAATTTACACCACCGGACTGAACTTCTTTCAACCAACTGGTAAAGGTTTTTTCCGAAACAGGTGGAGCATCAGGTGTTTCCTTGATATCCAGAGATTCCTCGTTTATAATTTCTAATGGAACATCTTTCTTAGTCTTTTCAATTAATGCATCAATAGCTTCGAAATCAAAACTCTTCTCCTCTTGATTTTCTATGATTTCCTTTGGCTTCTTTTCTTTTTTAATTTTTGCTTCTTCTCGTTCCAAAGGAGTAAGTGTGTCTAGTTTAATTAGTTCTTCTATAGAAATAGACTCGTCAATGTCAACATCAGATGCGGGTTCTTTCAATTCAGGCTCAGTAGCTTTCTCTTCCTCCTCAGATGTAGTGGTAGTCTCCGGAGCTTTAGATTCTGGAACAACTATTTCTAAATCTCCATCTGCTTCATTGAAAAAGTCTACATATTCTTCAGTAATATCATCAAACTCTTCCTCCTCAATATCCTCGAGCTGGTAAACCTGTTCTTCCATTAATTCTTCTGGTGGATTGGAATGTA
>CAYXQH010000546.1:0-4608 GCA_964467425.1 uncultured Saprospiraceae bacterium | reverse complement strand
AAATGAATCTTTGTTAACTTGTCCATTAATTTAAATACTAACTTATAAAATAGTTTGGTCTATGTCACTGCAAAATAATATGTTTGAAGAGCGGGAGAAAAAAGAACTATTTGAACTAGCTCGTTCTTTAGGCTATTCTTATTCTGATTCCATTGACCAAATGGATGTTTTCCCTTCTGAAGAGAACCTTAAAACACTTGCTTATTTTGACGAAGAGTTAGCTAATAAAAATGGTGATCCATTTGAAATAATTAACTTCTTAAATCAGCATGGTTCAAAAAATACTATAGCTCAAACAGGTGGTCGATATTTTGGATTCGTAAATGGCGGAGCACTTCCTATTTCTTTAGCAATAAAATGGCTTTCCGATATTTGGGATCAAAACGGTGGCCTTTATTTAACTTCTCCCTTGAATGCTAAATTAGAATCTGTTTGTGAAAAATGGCTAATTGATTTATTTGATCTTCCTAAAAAGACGGTAGCAGGTTTTGTTAGTGGAACTTCCACTGCTAATATGTGTGCTTTGGCAGCCGCACGATTTCAGCTTCTAAAAAATAGCGGATGGGATGTAAATAAAAAAGGCTTAAATGGTGCTCCAATAATTAAAATTATCACTCATCAACACATTCATGCCAGCATCAAAAAAGCACTTGCTATTTTAGGCTTTGGCAGCGATAATATTATTCAAGTTGAATCTGATGATCAAGGTCGAATGATTCCTGAAAAAATCCCGGTTTTAGATTCTTTAAGTCTGGTGATCCTTCAGGCCGGTAATGTAAATACAGGAGCCTTCGATCCTTTTGAAACGATCTGCGAAAAAGCAAATCAAGCTGGAGCTTGGGTGCATATTGACGGAGCATTTGGTCTTTGGGCTCAGGCATCAAAATCATTAGCCTATTTAACGAAAGGAATGGAAAAAGCTTCTTCCTGGGCAGTGGACGGACATAAAACCTTGAATACTCCTTATGATTCTGGAATAGTTATGTGTAGGCATCCGGAAGCCCTCGTTTCTGCTATGCAAGCAAAAGCTGCCTATATTAATTATAGTGGAAATAGAAATCCAATGCTTTTTACACCAGAGATGTCCAAAAGATCAAGAGCTATTGAATTATGGGCCTGTATAAAATATCTTGGAAAAGATGGTATCGATGAAATGGTTACCGGTTTTCACCTTCGAGCTAAACAGCTTGCGGAAGGATTAAAAGCAGAAGGATTTAACATACTTAATGACATTGTTTTTAATCAGGTCTTAATTTCCTGTTCGAATCCTCAATTAACGGAAAACACGCTCCAGCTGATCCAAAAATCCGGAAAATGCTGGTGTGGAGGTTCCATCTGGAAAGACGAACCTGTGATCAGAGTAAGTATTTGTTCCTGGGCAACTACTCAAGAAGACATTCGTTTAACTGTAAAAACTTTTGTAAATTCGTATAATCTAGCCAAAGAGAACCAATCTATAAAATAATCGACCTAATACTGCTGTATTACTGATAAAATTCAGTAGCTTTCGCTATTATTTAGAGAGATTTTTACCGGAAAAACAACTATCCAAAAATGAGTAAAACACCAAGCGTACGTTTTAACAAAAACGATCAACCCGAGTTTTTTCCAGAATTAAGAAGGCGCGTTAACAAACATTTTAAAGATAATAATATCTCCAAGCATGCAAATCTAAATATGGTTCTTAAAACCTTATTTATGATTACCCTCTATTTTACTCCACTAATCTTATTATTGACAGGTTTCATTACTTCATTTTGGCCAATGATGATCATGTGGATATTGATGGGTTTTGGCATGTCAGGAATTGGTTTATCTGTTATGCATGATGCGAATCACGGTTCCTATTCTGCAAATCCTAAAGTAAATACTTTTGTTGGTTATATCATTAATTTTGTTGGTGGCTACCACCACAACTGGAAGATTCAGCACAATGTATTACATCATTCTTTTACTAATGTACATGGACATGATGAAGATATTGACAAAGGTGTCATGCGCTTTTCACCAACACAGGAACCTAAAAAGATATTTAAGTATCAAGCTTTTTATGCTACCTTTTTTTATGGGATTATGACAATCTATTGGTACCTGGCTAAAGATTTTGAACAACTCATTCGATACAAAAGGAAGAACCTCTTAGCGGCTCAAGGTTTAACTTTTACATCTGCGTTAATCGCAATTATTTTTAATAAAGCCTTGTACACCATCTTGATGATTGTTTTGCCTTTAATGTTAATTGAATTACCCTGGTGGCAGATTATGATTGGCTTTTTGACTATGCACTTTATTTGTGGTGTCATCTTAGCTTTCATCTTCCAACCAGCACACGTGATTGAAGAGACCGATTTTTATGTTACAGATGAAAAAGGAAGTGTGGAGAATAATTGGGCAATTCATCAACTAAGGACTACAGCAAATTTTGCGAATGATAGTGTTTTATTTTCCTGGTTTGTCGGAGGACTTAATTATCAAATTGAGCATCATTTATTTCCGCATATTTGCCATGTTCACTATAAAGACATTTCCAAAATAGTAAAACAAACTGCAGAAGAATTTAATGTACCTTACTACCAACATAAAACTTTTTATGGTGCGCTTAAAAGTCATTTTACACTTTTAAACCAATTAGGTACTGGACAATATGATAGAAACTTAAAACAAAGACAGCAACTAGCTAAAGCTTCTTAAGTTTTCTATTGATCGTTAAAAAAGCCATTTGCTAAAATTAGTAATTGGCTTTTTTCGTTTTTGAAAAGCACCTATGGTTCTCAAATCCCAAAATAAAAAAGCTATGAAAAATTTAAATCTCCTCCTTGCATTCCTTTTTTTGATTCCATTCAATTCATTTAGTCAAGATTCAGCAAATACAGATCGATATCAAATTGGAGTAACGACCTTACCTATTATTTATCTCAATAATGGTTCTGGAGGAAATGAAAAAGGCATTCATGGATTTGCGGCATATGGGAATTTTGGCTGGATGCTCAATCAAAAAAACGTATTTGGATTACGTCCATTTATAGGGCTGGTCGACCATCAACTTGAAAATAATCAGCGAATGGTTTCTACTGGTTTGAATGCCTATTATCGAGTCTATATACAACGAAAACGTTTAAGTATATTTTTAGATGCCAACTTAGGTCTTGGTTATATATGGTATTCATCTAAAAACTCAGGCCCAAGAGGTCCTTTATCTTCCTTTAATGGCACCATGTTTAATTATGCTTTTGGCCCAGGTATTGATTTCGAAATCAGTAATGGTCTAAATGTAGAATTCTTGGTGCAGCACCTTAGAATGGCAAATATTAGCCATCCTGAAGACACGAATGATGGTAGTACCATTATCCCTTCTGTAGGCATCCAAAAATTCTTTTAGTAATTCGTATTGACTAAAGCCTTCCTAAAATTCAAAATACCAGACAAAAGAAACTCTTTAAATAATGAAATACCCCAAATAAAAGCCCTATCCTTGCAGGAAAATTGATCTACAAGATATGAGTGACTTTGTTGAAACGGGTTTAAAGGAGGAAATTGTCAAAGCAATTACAGAATTAGGTTTTGAAACCCCAACGCCTATTCAGGCGAAAACTATCCCACATTTATTGGATTCTGACCAGGATTTAATTGCTCTGGCACAAACAGGAACTGGAAAAACAGCAGCTTTTGGCTTGCCCGCTATACACCTTACGGATGTTAAAAGTAAAAAAACGCAAACTATTATACTTTGCCCTACTCGTGAGCTTTGTCTTCAAATTGTAAAAGACCTGGCAAACTATTCCAAATATATTCGAGGTTTGAGTGTTGTAGCAGTTTATGGAGGCTCTAGTATAGAAACCCAAATTCGAGCTCTGAAAAAAGGTGCTCAAATAGTCGTTGGTACTCCAGGACGAACAAAAGATTTAATTCAAAGAAAAAGGTTAATCCTTGGCAGCGTAGAGCGTCTAATTTTAGATGAGGCAGATGAGATGCTAACTATGGGATTCAAAGATGATTTGGATGCTATCCTTGCAGAAACTCCAGATACCAAACAAACCTTACTTTTTTCTGCAACGATGTCCCAAGATATCATCCGAGTGACAAAGAAGTATATGGATGAGCCGCTCCAACTTTCTGTTGCAAGAGTGAATAAAGGTGCTGAGAATGTAAAGCATATATATTATATGGCACACGCAAGGGACCGATACGAGGTTTTAAAGCGTGTCGCAGATATCAATCCTGATATTTATGGAATCGTTTTTTGTAGAACTCGTCGAGAGACCAAAGAGATTGCCAATAAATTAATGCAGGATGGTTATAATGCTGATGCTTTATACGGTGATCTTTCGCAAGCACAGCGAGATGAAGTGATGAATCGATTTCGAGTTAAGCAAATTCAAATTCTTGTTGCTACAGATGTTGCTGCTCGTGGTATTGATGTAAATGATTTAACACACGTTATTAATATTAATCTTCCCGACAACCTTGAAAGTTATGTACATCGAAGTGGACGTACCGGTCGGGCTGGTAAAAGTGGAATCTCTATAGCTATCATTCATACACGTGAAAATCGAAAAATCCGAGATCTCGAACGGATGTCCGGAATTAAGTTTTCAAAAGAACTTATTC
>CAYXQH010000545.1:0-4613 GCA_964467425.1 uncultured Saprospiraceae bacterium | reverse complement strand
AATACCGCCAAAACCTAAACCATAAATGAAATTCCTTTTCAAAAAAGTAAACATCGCTTCATTAGCCTTCTTCCGGATTGTATTTGGGATATTAGGCTTTGCTGATGTTCTGGGAAGCTGGATTGGAAAACATTGGATGGAAAAAGCATTTAATTCTGAAAATTTTCAATTCAAATACTTTGGTTTTGAGTGGGTGAAAACATTGCCTGATCCTTGGCTGTCACTCGTTTTTATTTTGGGCATGTTTGCAGCATTAGGGATTGCTTTTGGAAAATGGTACCGAACTTCTGCAACAGTCTTTGCCTTATGCTTTAGCTACATCTTCTTTTTAGAAAAAGCTTATTACCTCAATCATGGATACTTGACCATGTTGATTGCCTGGTGGATTATTTTTATGCCTTTAGCAAAAAATTATTCGATGGATGCACTCCGTAAACCAGCGCTTCAACAAACGATGGTTGATTATTGGAGTTTGTTTTTAATAAAATTTATGATGGGCGTTGTTTATTGCTATGGTGGTATCGCAAAGCTCAACTGGGACTGGCTCAATGGGCTACCGTTGAAAATGTGGTTGAAGCAACGATCTGACATGCCGCTCTTAGGATATATTTGGAAACAAGACGTTACTGCCTATATTATGAGCTATGGTGGATTGCTCCTGGATTTATTTGTTGTTTTCTTTTTATTAAATAAAAAAACAAGAATATGGGCTTTAGGATTTGTCATCTTCTTTCATCTCAATAATTTGATTCTTTTTCAAATTGGGATCTTTCCTTTTCTATCGACTACCTTAACCTTATTATTTTTCGAACCCGAATTTCCGATTCATGCCTGGAACTGGTTGGAGAGAAAAATAAGATTCTTAAAGCCAGTGACCAGATGGTGGCAAAAACGATTTAATTCAACGGTTGAAACGACATCGGTCAACCATTTTTCTGATACACCGAGAAACCGTTATGTACTTACATCTGCGATTGTCATTTTTTCCCTTTTTATGTTGGTCGTTCCATTTCGACATCACTTCTTTGAAGACAAAGTCGCCTGGACGGAAGAAGGGCACCGATATAGTTGGCGAATGATGTTGCGACAGAAGTATTCGAGAGGATATTTTAAAGTTAAAAATCTGGTGACAAACGACTCCATTACCGTTCAACCTCGGAAATTATTAACTAAACGGCAAAGGCGAAAGTTAATGACGCATCCGGAAATGATTCTTCAATTTGCGCACCACCTCCGAGATAAATATGAAAAGGAATATGGAAATGAAGTAGCGGTCTTTTGTGAAATCAGGGTGAATCTTAATGGCCGAAGGTATCAACAGTATATCGATCCGACAGTAAATTTAGCGAAGGAGGAATTTAATTTCTTTAAACATAAGGAATGGATAATACCTTTTGAAGAAGTTGGCTGGGCAGAATCAAAAAAATAACCTATGAAGTTTCTGTGTAACCCCGCCTGACTGATCGTCGATCGGGTCTGATGACTCGGACAGTATCAGACTCGTCAGAGCAGGTCCGTGTCAAAAAAAAGTATCAAAAAGTAAAAAGGCAAGATTCTTATTTCTCCTGAAGGCTAAAGCCCTGCAACTGTGCAACGACCTCTGGATGTTCTTTTAAAAATTCATCAAAGCGATCGCGACTAGAAACAAAAGATATTTTTTTTCCGAATGTTGCCGCTTGCTTTAGATAAATGTGGATGGTTTTAAAAAGTAAAAAATCTTTCTCCACGACCTTTTCAATTTGATGATAAGGATAGCGAACGTTTTTAAAATAATTAGTTACATAGAAAAAATGTTCGTCCATCTCCACACGCTTGATCCGCATGACAGACCAGTATAAAAAAAGAACCATACAAAGGAAAAAGCCAGAAAGGATCAATCTAAATAATGGAAGAGGTAAGCCAGCAATAACTTTTACATCATCTATAAACCAAAATGCAAGAGTCATCGTTCCAAAAAATACAATGTAGCCGGTTGTCAAACCATATTTATAAAATAGAGTAAGAGAAGAGGATACATGTTGCATAAGTATGTTTGAATTATCTTTTTTCTAAAAATCAAAGGAAAGCCTTAAGCTTGAGCTTCCAATTGCTTTTCCCTCTTGGCAATGTTTTTTACAACCCTTCGTGAAATAATAATGCTAATTTCATAAAGCACATACAATGGCACACCAATCAAAAACATGGTCGTTGGATCGGGTGGAGTAATGATTGCCGATAAAATTAAAATGACAACAATGGCATGACGACGATAAGTCCTTAGGAAAGCCGGTGTTACTAATCCAACTTTCGATAAAAAGTAAACAGCAACAGGGAGTTGGAAAACCAAACCAGTTGGCAAGGTAAACATCGTCATATAATTTACATAGGAAGATATTTTAGGCGCATTTTCTGCCCCGAGATCATATCCTGCCAAAAAAGTAATCGCAAATGGTGAAATAATAAAATAGCCAAAGGATACACCCGTGACAAATAAAAATGAACAGATAAATACGACACCTCGCGCTGCTCTCTTTTCTTTTGAATATAAACCAGGTTTGATAAAACGCCAGATTTCCCAAAAGATGTATGGAAAACCTAAAACGATACCAATCATCAGTGCAAATTTGAAATGCACAATAAACTCTTCCCCAAATTCCGTAGCTTGAAGTATAAATTCTGGAGGAGCAAAACAAAGAGATTCTGAAAGTTGGCAAATCATACGATAGGTCCAAAAGTTAGGATCTCTTGGACTATTTATGACGAGGTCAAAAAAGGACTTTCCACCAATAAAAGCCAAAACACCGAATATTACAATAGCAGCAGCTGATCGGACCAAATGCCAGCGCAATTCCTCCAAATGCTCCAAAAAAGACATCTCGCCTCCTGCTTGTTCATCCATCTTGTCTACATCAACCTGATCTAATGCCATGACTTTAATATTATTAGGCTCAAAAATA
This sequence comes from uncultured Saprospiraceae bacterium, assembly GCA_964467425.1. Classification (GTDB taxonomy): domain Bacteria; phylum Bacteroidota; class Bacteroidia; order Chitinophagales; family Saprospiraceae; genus JAHDHW01. Next base: position 1,677 of record CAYXQH010000545.1, on the reverse strand, counting down.
GTAAAAAATACCGTCTGGTCTTATGTCTTTCTAAGTTTTTCGACACCATTTTCCTTTCGTCCTAAAAAGACTTTCCTATGTACACTGACAAGTGATTTTAAAAAAAGTTTATTCCTGCTTGTATCTTTTTAAGAGTCTAACATTATATTAGTAACTCGCCACCCAATTTATTTAAGAACAAAATATTAAGACGGAAGAATTTTTTTAAAACTTAAATTCTAAATTTAAAGACAAGACATCTACCAAAGGCTTGTGCCTTATTTCTATTTATAAAATTAAAAAACTAATAATTACTCACTTGAATAAAACACAAGATGAGCCAAATCCCCTATGCAAAAAATCAAAAACTAAATTAAAAATACCAAATATTCAATCATAAAGGCCGAAGGCCGAATCACAAAAACTGAAGGTTCAATCACAAGCGCCGAAGGCGCAATCACAAGAGCACGAAGTGCTCAATCACAAGGCCCGAAGGCCCAATCACAAGAGGCGAAGCCTCCATCACAAGCGACACAGTCGCAATAAAAACCAATCATATGTCAATACCAAAAGAACCCAGACAGCTCATGATCAACCTCATGTACATTGTCCTGACCGCGATCTTGGCACTTAATGTTTCAGCGGAAATTTTAAATGCGTTTTTAGCAATGGACAAAAGTATATCCGAAAGTAGTTCCATTGTTGGGCAATCCAATCAACAGATTCTTGCAGCAATAAGTCAGCAAGCGGATGCGTATTCTCAGTTTGATTCGCTTCGTGTAAAAGCAGAACAGGCTAGCAGTGTTTCAAAAGAATTTGGCGAATACATAACAAAGCTCAAAGAAGAGTTGATTGAAAACTCGGGAGGCTATGATGAAGAAGGAAAACTAAAAGGGATTAAAGACAAAGATGTAACAACGCGAATGTTTGTTAAGGAGGGAAGGGGTGAACAACTTCAAGAAGAAATTATAAATTTACGAAAGCACCTCTTAAGTTTTATTGCTGATGAAGAAGTTAAATCTCAATTAAGCAATTCTATTCCCCTCGATGTTAAACCCATACCAGAAGATTCCGATAAAAAAAACTGGTCAGAATTTAATTTTCAGCAAATGCCAGTCGCTGCGATATTACCCTTGCTGAGCAAGTTTCAAAATGATGCAAAAATTTCCGAAACAGCTATTTTAAATCACTTTCTTAGAAAAACGGACGTGGTGACGATGAAGCCTGATGCTTTCGAAGCAGTCGTCGCAGCAGATAAAAGCTATGTGATCAATGGAGAAGATTTAACAGCGGAAATTTTTCTTGGAGCTTACAGTAGTACCGCAGATAATATTGCCGTCAGAGTGAATGGTCAAAGAGTGCCAGTTCGAAATGGTAAAGCAATTTTTAATACGAATACAAATGGACTCGGATCAAAAGAAATGGATGTGCTTATTGATGTGACGAATCCCATTACCGGAGAGGTGAAATCTTATAAAAAGAAATTTAAGTATGAAGTAGGGGAGCGTTCGGTTGCTGTTTCGGCTGATAAAATGAATGTTTTTTATGTAGGTGTGAAAAATCCAATTACTATTTCTGCAGCAGGTATTCCAAGTACGGAGATGAATGTGAAAGCGAATGGAGTACATTTGGAAAGACTCAATAACAGTCAGTTTGTAGCTACGCCAAAGCGACCTGGAGAAGCCTCCATTACGGTAA
>CAYXQH010000544.1:0-4632 GCA_964467425.1 uncultured Saprospiraceae bacterium | reverse complement strand
TGAAATTCTTGAGCACTAGCTGTATTAATATCTAATATTACTTGAGCTACCTCCTCTTTAACAGCTACTTCATTTGGAAACGACTTTCTTTTTTCCTGGTTTCGCGGAACAAGTTCCTCGATTAAAATATATGGGTAAAGTTTTTCAAATAATGCATTATCGACGCCATAAATTTTTGACAACTCTTCTTTTGATCTTATACTTCCTCCTTTTTCTCTAAACTTCAATAAATTGTTAGCTGCTCTTTCTGAAAATCCAAGCTTCAATAAATCATTCTTAGTAGTCTGATTTGGATCAAACTTAAATAGCTCTGTTTTAAACATTTTTTTTTGCTGTTCTTCAGGCTTCACCCTTCCTGTGCCCTTCTCCTTTTTAATAGAAATAAAAGGTTCTAATCGAAGGTAGTCTGCTCCTTTTAAGCCATACACTTTCTTTAAATCTTCTTTTTTAAAAAAGCGAGCACCTTTAGAGCGAAAATTTAAAAAGGTTTGAATAAACCTATCGGATAAACCCAAAGATTTTAAATCTTCTTTTGAAACATCGTTTGGGTCAAAGTAAAATAAAGCGGCTGCTTCCTGAACTTCTTTTTGATCGAATTTCTGTCCGAATTCTTGGATTTCCTTTTCGAATACGGAAAAGTTAGTTTGAGCTTTTGTTGGGTAAATCTGTTGATAGATTTTCGGAAATAAAACACCTAACAAACAAAGTATAGAAAGAACAAAAATCCCTCTTCGCTCTTTTCGATTAAAATAAAAATATTCTTTAATGAGGTTTATCATTTGTTGAGGTTTTAATCTATATTAATAATTAAGCTCCCTTTTTCATTTATATCATAAAAAACAATCCCTTGTTCCTGACATTCTTTTTTCAAGGCTGAAACTCGTTTTATAGAAAGTGCTCCATCGATTATTAATGTGTCAAAATCAAAAAACCGATTTAGTTCAGCAACAGTGTTCGTGGAATAGGATCGAAACAATACATAATCGACTTTAATCTTCCTTTCTGTTTTTCCGGAGGGCAATTGATCCACTACAACTATTTTTTTATCAAAAAACTGAATGAACTTATTTTTTAAATACCAATTATTCCATTGCGATTCTATTGTTCCAAATGGAATTTTTTCCTCGAGAACAATATCATGTTTCGCATGAAAATTCTCTAGTGCAAAATTCAATTTTCTTTCCTCCATATCATGATCACCAAACGCCAATGCTTTGTTTCCATCAATAAATTCGACATAGGTCTTTTTGGGAAAATGAAAAAAGACTATTTTTCTTTGTTGCTGATTCTGAATACTCCCAAAAGCATTCATCCAGCAAATCAAACAAAGCAAACTCAAGGCTAACAATATAAATTTTCCCTTCTTAAAATTAATGGCTAAGACCATACATAGAATCATCGCATACAATAAAATCATGGATTCCCATTCCAACCAAATATTTTCAGAAAAAGACGCTGGCAGTTTTTCAATTAAAAAAATCATCGCATTCATTAACCAAACAATTGCTATTAAAACTTTGGCAACAAATGAACTAAGAAAGGGTAAAATTTTGTCGATAAAGAAGAGACTTATTCCGGTTCCCAGAATCAAAAAAGCAAATGGAACTACGATCAAACCTGACAATAAAAAATAGACAGGAAACTGATGAAAGTAATACATACTTATTGGAAAAGTACTTAACTGTGCAGCTATAGCAACAGCACTCAATTGCCACAGATAATTCCCAACCTTATTTTTAATATACCAAAGGCCGTATATTTTTCTATAAAAGTAAACGATCCCAACGACTGCCAAATAAGACAATTGAAAGCCAACCTCAACAATTAAATACGGGTCAAAGATCAATAAACAAAATGCTGAGGCTCCAAGGGTATTATATATATTTGTGTTCCGATTTAAGGCTATTCCAATTAATAAAAAACTAAACATTGTTGCAGCTCTCAATACGGATGGAGAAGCTCCGGTAACTAGGGCAAAGAGCCAAAGACAAGCGATAGTAATTCCGGTTTTGATCCATTTCCAGGCGGGATGTCTCCATTTAATCCAATTCAAAATAAAGGCTATAAAACCCCAAATCAGACCGGTATGCAGCCCTGAAACGGCTAAAACATGCATTGCTCCTGTAGTAGAATACGCATTCTTAAGATCATCAGATAAAGCTCCTTTATAGCCTAAAATCAAAGCCGAAGCGACCGCAAATTCATTTTCATTTGGAAGGTTTTTACGGAGTATTTCGATAAGATCGGACCGCGTTTTAAAAGCCCAACTTAAAATAGGGTTTCCACAATTTACTGCAAGTTTTTTCCAGTTTTCAGAAGGTATAAATCCTTGATAGTGAATATTTTTATAATGCAGATATTTTTTAAAATCAAACACCTCTGGATTTAAAGAAGAAGAAACCTGATCCAATTTTCCTCTGACAATCAGTAAATCACCATAGGTTAATTGTTGATTTAGCGTATCATTTCTCAACCATAGTGATACCTTTCCAACACAACTTTTTAATTCTCTTTTATCCTTTCCTATTTTTTGAAGTTTTAAAATAATCTGTGTTGATCGGTCTTTAAATTCCGGTGCATTATCTATGGTCCCTATAAAAAAATTCTCCTCCTGAATAAACTGCCTGAAATGATTTTCCTTATTCCAATCACCTTTATAAAAGCTTAATTGAAAACCTAGCAAAAAGAAAAAAATCATTACCAGTGAAGCATGAAGCCATCTCCATTTAAATTGAATTTTTATAAAAGTGGCTATACATAAATAAAAGGAAAGGAAAAGCAGTAAGTAATTTGCACCTGTGAAAGAAACAGGCCAATATAGATAACAGCCAATTCCTAAAATTAGAGGAATTAGTATTCTCAAAAATGGAACCTCGCGCCAATTAAACATTACCTGTTGTTTTCTCATAGAAAAGGGAAATACAAATCACTCGTTATTTACAATAACTTTCAATTTGTATTTCCCCTATTTTATGAAGTCTAAAGTAATGTTTTTTTCTCTTGTCAAAAAACTTTCAACAATAAACTTACATGGTAAAGTAGAATTAGTGATTATCTAGAAGTAGCCCGTACACTTTGCGGTACTTTCATTTTAAAGGCTTTAAAAATATCATCTCTACTGTAATCAGAAGCACTTAATACTTCATCCATATGTTCGGATAATGTTTCTAAAACATTCGTGATATCTTCCAATTTATGATGTCTAGTAATCGTCATTCTTAATCCAGTGTTATTATAAGGAACACTTGGAAAAGCAGCGATGTTTGAATAAAATCCAAGATCCATCATTTTACGACATAAATTATAACCTACATCTACTTTGCCGACTCCGACATAGAAGATTGGAGTTTGAGAACTTCCAACTAAAGGAAGATCCAAACGTCTCGCCGTTTCAATAAAATGATTGATCCGTAATTTTAAATCATTTTGTAAATCATAAATTTCATCGGTCAAATGAATCTTAGCACACTCTACTGATGCACCAAGTACAGCAGGTTGAAGCGGGCCAGAGAACATCATAGTGCCACCACAATTACGAACCACTTGTTTCATTTTTTCATTTGGAAAAACCATTGCTCCTCCACAGGAACCAAAGCCTTTTGCCAAAGAAGTAATTAATACCATTTTCGGATGATAATCCATATGTTCAAGAACATAACCAGAACCATTTTTTCCAGTCCAACTCATGCCATGCGCATCATCTACATAGAGATAGAATTGTTCATACTTATCCAATAAACGTTTTAACCCTTTCACTGGAGCACCATCGCCATACATGGAATAAATCCCATCGGCCATATACCAGATCTTTTGATGTGTTTTGGAAAGCTTCTGAATTCTACTTTCTAGGTAATCTAATCTATTATGCCGAACCATTTCAACATAGGTCCCGTCTGCTTTTGCAAGCTTCACAGCATTTTGAACACTGGAATGAACCTGATGATCTAAAATGACAGCATCTTTTCGATTAACTAAAACAGGGATATTAGACAAATGTCCTAAAGTTGTTGTTGGTGCAACAATAGTCGGATGTCCAAAAACCTGGCTAAGAAGAGATTCTAATTCACCATAGAGGCCTATTGACAAATAAGCTCTGGAGCATGAAAACTGAGTTCCATATCTTGAAATAGCATCAATGGATCCTTTTTTTAGACGTTCATCGAGTTCTAGCCCGAGATAACTACAAGATCCGAAATTGATAAATTGGTTTGTGTTTGTTTGGATAGTACGACCATCTAGCTCATAGTCTGTGGCCATAAGTTGTGCAATGCCTTTTTTCTTGGCATTTTCGACGTTCTGATTAATCAGCTGAATTGAAGGAATCGCTTTTGTCATGTTTTTGTTTTTTGCATGAATCAAAGGAGACCGTAGAACTAATTAAGCCCTACTGCTCTTTTACAAAAAGCGATAGTATTTTTAAACGGAAAAATGTTAGCTATGGTGAAAAAGTTGGAGCAGTTTGTTCAGTTATAACGTCATAAAACTATAAAAAAGTTTTACTTTCAAGAAAAAATTCAGGGATATATTTAAAAAATATTTACATATAAATAAAACACATAAATTTTAATTGTAATAAAATAGCAAAAAAAGGCTTAAACAATATAATTACATCGTTTTCTTAATAAAAGAGTA
>CAYXQH010000543.1:1838-4634 GCA_964467425.1 uncultured Saprospiraceae bacterium | reverse complement strand
CTTATATAGGTGTCTCCTTCTTTTACTTGCCGATAGAGCAAATCTCTATCATTACTAAAAGTCGCTGCTAATTGAAGGTTTTTATCCAAATCAGCGTGTTTGTCAAGAATGCTTTTTTTCAATAACAGGTATCGAAGATTCTGGCAATAGGGGTATTGCTGAATTAGGCCCTTCAATTCTGAATAAGTAATCTGATAAAGGTGTGCCGGGTTTTTTATGTAGAAAGCAAATTTTTCGGCGTCCATTTCTCTGTCTGCTGTTTAGATGGAAAGGTACAAAAAATATTAAAAATCAAACCATTCAAAAAATAAAACTTAAGATCCAAATCCTGTCAGCCCGACGAACCTTTCATTTTGTTACAGATTCAATGATCTTACTAATTCACCTGAGTGAGTACTTGAGTACCATTAAATTCTACCAGTTCGTAAAAGCTTTATTAAAAATATCCTCGACCAATTGTTCATTAATGGTTTCGATGAGTTGATCCTGAACGTCAAGAAAATTATCTGTACTTTCAAAATCACTGAAATAAGAAAAGTTTTGTTTCCAGCTTTGTTCTTCTTCCTTGATATTGATGTATTCGACATTCACGGTTACGTTGAGTCGGTTGAAAGCTGTTAGTTCGCCAGGTTGTGGAGCAACAGAACTGATCTCATAGCGTGAAATAATACCTTTAAATTCTACATGTGGATTCTCTTCGGATTGAGTTAGTCGAGACTCGGTTTGAATTTTATCTCGAAGTGCATCCGAAAAAGTTTGGCTAAGGTTTGGCTCCGCATTTGGTGCTTGTATGTCAAAGGGCGCAACATAAAAAGTCTGAACACTAAGAGGTATGCTGATTCCGGTAAAAGAATATTTGCACGAAGCACAAAGCGAAATAATGACACTCGCAAGAAGAAGAGAAAAACGAAAACGATTCATAAGAAAAAAGTTTATTGACCTGACTACCTGTTAGAGTTCATATTGTTTGATCTTTCGATACAAAGTACGTTCTGAAATACCTAACTCTTCTGCAGCATCTTTTCTTCTACCTTTATGCTTTTTTAACGCTTTTGAAATGAGATCTTTTTCCATGTCTTCAATAGACAAGTTTTCTTCAACGACTTCCATTCGGTCATATCTATTCCCAGCAGAGCGATCCAAAATAATAGGTTGATTGCTGTCTGAACCCGGAATCGTGACTTTAGGATCAACATACTCTTGGTAATCCTCATTAAAAGATGGACGACCTTGATGTCGGCCAGGGGAGTCTGGCGATTTTAGCAAGGAGAGACTGTTGATGTCATTTACGCTAAGATCATTGCTGTTTATCAATTCAAAAACCAATGATTTTAAATCATTAAGGTCATGCTTCATTTCAAAAAGCAATTTGTAAAGAATTTCTCGTTCTTTTAAATCTTCGCCATTGTCAGAGGAGATCGAAGGTAAATTTCGGTTTCTGATGTTGGGAAGATATTCGGTTAGGGACTCAGCGGTGATTAAGCGATCTTCGACCAATACCGATAATTGTTCCGCGATGTTTTTTAGCTCCCGGATATTTCCAGGCCATGGATAGCTTTCTAAAAGTAAACGTGCATGCTGATCCAATTGGATGGTAGGCGTTCGATACTTGTCTGCAAAATCACTTGCAAATTTTCTAAATAGTAAAAAGATATCTTCTCTTCGTTCTTTTAAGGATGGTACTTTGATCGGGACGGTATTCAATCTATAATACAAATCTTCCCGAAATTTTCCCTTCCTGACTTTCGTCATCAAATCTACATTCGTTGCTGCAACGATACGTACATCCGTCTTATGAATTTTTGAAGAACCAACTCGGATAAATTCACCGGATTCCAAAATTCTTAATAAAAAAGCCTGTGTGTCCAATGGCATTTCTCCAATCTCATCCAGGAAAATAGTCCCCGTATCTACTGTTTCAAAATAGCCTTTTCGTTCGGAATTCGCTCCTGTAAATGCTCCTTTTTCATGACCAAAAAGCTCAGAGTTAATGGTGCCTTCAGGAATGGCTCCACAGTTAATAGCGATGAAATTATTATGTTTTCTAGCACTAAGAAAGTGAATGACTTTAGAAAAAACCTCTTTTCCTACACCGCTTTCACCAGAGATTAAAACAGAAAGATCGGTATTCGCTACACGTACAGCAGTACTCAAAGCCCGATCGAGCAATTCCGAGCTGCCAATAATCCCATAGCGTTGTTTTATAGATTGTAAGTTTGCCATATAGTCCTCCTCTAAGTATTAAACGATTTCTCCCTTCAAGGTGACGGTGGTCGCATCCAAAATCTTCACCATAGTATAATCACCTTTTTTTAGTCCTTCCTTTTTAGGAAAAATAATCATTTTGTTCTGAGAATTTCGTCCTTTAAAGTCTTGATCAGATCGTTTAGAATCGCCTTCAATTAAAACTTTAAAAGTCTTTCCAAGATCTTTTTTATTATGTTCCAATGAAACGCGATGTTGCACGGTAATGACTTCTGAAAGTCTTCGTTTTTTTATTTTTAAAGGAATATCATCCTCATACTTTCTTGCCGCCAGGGTTCCGGGACGTTCAGAATAATAGAACATATAAGACATGCAATACTTTGCATATTCAATCATAGAAAGCGAGTCTTGATGCTCTTCTTCTGTTTCCGTACAAAAACCAGTAATAATATCAGAGGATACTGCACAGTCTGGAATGATTTCGTTAATCCGATCGATTTTACTTTTATACCATTCCCGATCATAGGTTCGATTCATCAATTTCAAAACCCGGCTATTTCCTGATTGTACTGGAAGGTGAATATAATTACA
>CAYXQH010000543.1:0-1738 GCA_964467425.1 uncultured Saprospiraceae bacterium | reverse complement strand
TTGATACCTTTGTCGCCATCTGTTGCGGTTGCTACCAGTTTTGGTAAATCCCGATAGGCATCTGGTCCGACGACTATGTCAACTAATTTTTCCTGATCAAGCAATTTTGTTTTTAAACGTTCAGCCATGCAGCCTAAAACCCCGACCAATGTTCCGGGTTTATTCTTTTTCATTTTATCAAAAACGCGTAGGCGTTGACGAACGGTATCTTCTGCTTTTTCTCGAATAGAGCAGGTATTGATGAGAATCAAATCCGATTCCTCTGCATTTCGCGTTGGCATATACCCATTTTCATTCAGAATAGAAGCGACGATTTCACTATCACTAAAATTCATCTGACAACCATAGCTTTCAATATAAAACTTCTTGCCAGTCGCTTTGCTGTTCATTTGCTCCTTATAGAAAACATCTCCTTGCTTGCTATCATCGATAACTTTGTTTCCTATTCCTTCCAATGTTGGATTCTTATCGTACATGTAAATCTTTATTTATGATCAAAAACGCTGCAAAGATACACTTTTTACTAAATAGATGTGACAAAATGGCAGAAGAAAGATGGTTTTAACAATGAATACTTACAGGGACACAATTCACTCCTTCAATCACTCAATCACTCAATCAATCATTCAATCATTCAATCCCTCAATCATTAAAAACCACCAAAAATCTGCCTATATGCATCTTAAGGTTATCTGTTTAACTAAAATTATGAAGAATGAAAAAATTACTGCTCTGTTTAATCCCATTGTTTATGCTGTTGAGTTGTCAGCAGGCTCCCAATGATTATCGATCTATTGAAGCCAAAAACACCTCTATGGTAGGAGAGGCTGAACCTAATTATGTAGAAGATGCTATAATGGAAAAACCTTCCAGTCCGAAAAAACCAATGGATCAACTGAAGGATTTAAAGATCATTAAGACGGGATCTATGTCTATGGAAGTAGCGAATTTTAAAACGACAAGAGAGAAGCTCGACTCTTTAATTACCTTGCATAATGGTTTTGTTTCTAATGAAAATGCGAATAAACCAAATGATCGGATGCAAACCTCTGTCACCGTTAAATTATTTCCGGATGAATTTTATCCTTTTTTAAAAAGTATTGAACACTTAGCCATTAAAATCCATTCTAAAAAAATCAATACCTCTGATGCGACGAAAGAGTTTACCGATTTGAGTGCTCGACTAAAAGCGAGGGAGGATATTGCAGAACGTTATAAAGCAATTTTAAAAAGAGCAAATACCATTGATGAAATTTTTACGGTAGAAGAAAAACTGCGCTCTGTTCTGGAAGACATTGAAGCAATGAAAGGACGGATTCGATATATCAATGAGCAAGTAGGTTTGAGTACAGTGACGATTTCTATTTTTCAATATTTACCTGTTGCAGAAGTGACAGAAGCAGGATTCTTTTCAAAACTCGGACATGCTTTTGCTTTTGGTTGGAATGATATCCTTGGCTTTGTTTTAGGAATCGTAAAGAATTGGCATATGTGGTTGTTTTGGGGGATTATACTTTTCTTTGGCGTTCGATGGATAAGAAATTCGAGGACCTTAAAACATATGTTGAATACCTTAGGATTTATACCTGCGAAAAAATAAGGCGAAACGATTAATTGATTGAAAGATTGAAAGATTGAAAGAATGAATCACTCAATCTTTCAATCACTCAATCACTCAATCACTCATTTCTAAAAAGTAAAGTCCAGACGACAAGTGATATTTGTAGGTGCGTCGAGA
>CAYXQH010000542.1:0-4635 GCA_964467425.1 uncultured Saprospiraceae bacterium | reverse complement strand
GGGAAATTACGTTGAAATATCTGAGTGGACTTTAAAAATTTATTATATCAATTTTTTTGGCTTACTAATTAAAACAAATGAAAAGGATATTACTAGCTTTACTATTCTCTGCAATCTTCCATACGTTCTCTTTGGCTCAATGCTTTAACCCCTCTTTAGTAAACCAATCGATGGTGGACAATTTTCCAACGCTTGAATGTACAGATGCAGGCAATATATGGATATCAGGAGCCGACATTCTAAATATTGATTCCTTATACCCATTAATATCTATAGAACATTTAAAAATATTTTCTTACGCTAATTTGACCAATTTCGATGGATTGTATAACCTTGAAATAATAGAAGATGAATTCGAATTAGAAGGAGACGATATAAACAACGTTCTTGGCTTAACGAGTTTAGTTGAAGTAACCGGCGTATTTAATATTGGATCAAACACCAATGTTACTAGTTTAGAAGGACTAAATAGTTTAGAAACGGTTGGAGAATTTTCTTTAAATGGCGGTCCCCTTTCTGATGTTTCATCACTACAAAGCCTTTCTACTGTAGGCACCCTGATTTTAAACAATTTTAATACGCTGGAATATTTTTCATTCCTTACAAATCTAACCACAATTGATCAAGACCTCCGAATTAACGGTTCAGAGAATCTACTAAGTTTAAGAGGCCTGGAAAACATTACGCATATTGAAGGTGATCTAATAATAAATGCAAGTGAAGGTCTAGCCTGTCTTAAAGGTTTAGATGGTTTGGTTTCTATTGGAGGAGATTTGGTTATTACGAATAATGATTTTCTACTGAGCATGGCAGGTCTCGAAAACCTTACTTCTGTAGGCGGTGTAATTCGTATTGAAAACAATCCTTTTCTTACCTATTGTAATCAAACTTATTTATGCAATTTAATAGATGGGACAAGTATTATCTCCAACAACGATCCTGGTTGTAATGATATAAATGAATTAAATTCAAATTGTACGACGCCTGATGCATTACCTGATAATATTACTTTAACTACGCAAGGCCACATGAATGAATTTGCGGCTATGTTTCCTGGCTATCAAAACATCGTTGGGAATCTTAATTTTGAATTAGAAGAGAATACAACGAGCCTCGCTGGATTGAGTCAAATCCAAACCGTTGGAGGCGATTTCACAATGATTGAAGCAAGTACAATTGTTGATAATCTGATGCAAGATCTGGATGGTTTAGAAAACCTTAGTAGTGTGGGTGGTGATTTTCTAATTCAATCTATTTATGATTTAGCCTCTTTAGAAGCACTTACTTCATTAGTTGAAGTTGGAGGTGGTTTTAAATTAGGTTCAATGGATTCAATACAAAATTTAGCAGGCTTAGAAAACCTTCAATCTATAGGCGGATTATTGGAAATTAATGGCTGCCGAAAAATAACCGATATTTCAGCACTGGCAAATTTAAATTCCGTTGATGCGATCAAATTTATTGAGCTTAAAGAACTGGAATCATTGAATGGTTTAAACATTACCGAGATCCCTTCCTACTTCCACCTTGTAGAATGTAATGCTTTAACCAACTTCGAAGGCCTTGAACAATTAGAAAGTATAGGAGATCGATTTAATCTTTATGAAAACGACAATATAATTAACTTTCAAGGTTTACAAAATCTATCTAAAATTGGAGAGAACTTTCTAGTAGAGCGAAACAAAAATTTTGAAAATTTCTCTGGCTTTTCAGTTTTAGATACGATTGGTGGCGATTTTGTTATGAATGGTTTTTTATCGACTGATAGTTTGAAAAACTTCCATGGAATGGAAAGTTTAAAATATATCGGCGGACAACTTCGAGTACGTAATAATGAAAACTTAACCACTTTATTTGGCTTGCATAATGTGGAGGTTATTGCAGGAGGCATGGTAGATTTTTATTATAATCAATCCTTAAGTAATTGTGCAATACCATCCGTTTGCAATGTCTTATCTGACAATAGTAATCTTTGGATTTTCGGAGATAGCGCGCCTGGCTGTAATTCAGCCAATCAGGTATTAAACGTTTGCAACGATTCCATAAGTAAAGTTAGCGGAATGACGTTTATAGATTTTGATTGTAACCAGATATATGACCAAACCGATACGCGTTTTCCTTATCATCTAATCAAAAGAAATAATCAGCCTACCGTTTTTACAAATGACACAGCTGCCTACGAAAACTTTTTGAATCCTAATGCTACTACTTTAATTTCTGCTGGCAATTTATCTGGTTTTTCTGTTTACCCTGAATTCCATACTATAACAACATCAACGAATGTGGTAGATTATTCAAATACAGATTTTGGTTTTTGCCCAGATAGTTCTTTCACTAATTTCAGTGTTTATCTAACGGATATAACTCCTCCCCGACCTGGCTTTTCAAATCAGTATCAAATTGATGTAATGAATCGAGGTACTCAAAATGGAAATGTCATTTTAGATTTTGATTGGTCAAACAATCCAACTGGAGATGATGCGACTATCTTATCAGCCGGAGGAGGAATAATCAATGGCAATACGATCCAATGGCAATTAAATGACCTCTTACCCTTCGTACCCATTCAGATTATAATAGAAACAGAAATGGATCCTACAACAGTTTTAGGTACGATTCTTAATCCCAGAGCTCAAGTTCAATCTACCTCAGGTACTGAAACTACCCTCCTTGATAATGTAGATATGCTAAATCAAGAAGTAGTGGGTAGTTATGATCCAAACGATAAAACAGTAGACAAGGAAGAGTTAATAACAGAAGGCTTTATAGACAATGAGGAATTGGAATACCTGATAAGGTTTCAAAATACAGGAACTTTTCCGGCTACATTTATTGAAGTGCTGGATACCTTCCAAACCAATTTAGATATGAGCACTTTTAAAATGATCGCTGCAAGTCATTCCTACACATTGACTTTTCCTCAAGAGAATGTAATCAAATGGCGTTTTGATGATATAAACCTTCCAGATAGCACATCAAATGAGCCAGAAAGTCATGGCTTTATTAAATTTAATATTAACACCATTGATGGTTTGACAATCAATGATAGCATTATCAACAGAGCAGGAATTTATTTCGATTTTAATGCACCAATAATCACAAACTACGCAACCACGAATATAGATTTACCATTAAACATTCAGGCGCTTGATCATATTTACCCTTTAAACATCTACCCTAATCCTGCGAGTAATACTGTGAATATTCAATTTAATTTTCCTGGAGAAAATAGACTCCCATCTTCTATATTGATCACAGATTTGTCAGGTAAAATAGTCAGCAATATCAATAGAGAAATTGATACATCTGCAGAACAGGTCATTGAGATTCCAGTTAATAACTTAGGAAATGGAATATATTTCATTCAAGTACAAACTTCAAAATATATTGCGATTGGAAAAGTATCTATTTTAAAAAATTAAGTAGCAAGCATTAAAAATCCGGAAATCATTTAATGGAGGAATTCGATTCACACATGAAAGACTACCCTCGCAAAATGCTGTTCTGTATCTTCTTGTTTTTATTTGGGGCATTTCTATTTTACCATCCGAATAAAACATCCATAAGAGGAGGTGGTGATAGCGCCGGCTATTATATCTACTTACCTGCTATTTTTATTTACCAGGATTTATTGACTCTAGACCAGTCAAATAAGATAAGACATCAATACTCCAATCGAGGAAGTTCCAAAACCTCCAAACTTAAAAACGGTAATCACTTAAATCAATACACCAGCGGAACAGCTATACTTAATGCTCCTGCATTTTTCATAGCACATCTATTTTGCAAACTCACTAATTATCCAGCCGATGGTTATTCGGCGCCCTATTCTTTTCTGATTAATTTGAGTGGATTCCTTTTCGTGTGTATTGGCCTGTATTATCAGTTAAAATTCCTTACCAGCTATTTTGATAAAAAATCCGCAATCCTTGCATTAATTATTTTGAGCCTGGGAACCAATCTATACTTTACCATAGTTTTACAAAGTACTATGGCGCATGGGTATCTTTTCTGTCTGGTCTCCATTTTATTATGGCTAAGTCATCAACTCAAAAAATATGGAAAGCCTAAACACCTTTTAGCAATCACTTTTATCCTAGGATTCATTACGCTCATTCGGCCAACAGTAATAATAGTTGGATTAATTCCTTTACTATTCGCATCGAAACAAATTTGGATATTAATTAAAAAATTTAAAATACTGTTTTTTGCAATTTTGCTTTTCATTATTCCAATTATCCCTCAGTTGTTTTATTGGAAAATAATAACTGGTAATTTTATAACCTATAGCTATGGAAATCAAAGTTTTGACTTCGCAAACCCTCATCTCATAGAAGGCTTGTTTAGTTTTAAAAACGGTTGGTTAATTTACAGCCCGATTATGATCTTTTCGATCCTTGGGATAATTGTTGGGTTAATAAATAAACATAAATTGATCGGTAGTTTTTTTATTGTTCTTCTTATTCATGTTTATATTATTTATAGTTGGTGGTGCTGGAATTATATAAATGGTTTTGGCTCTCGAGCAATGGTTGACATCTATCCTTTATTATCCTTCCCAATTTCCTATTTGATAATAAAACTAAAAAATTTAAAGGTGTTAAAAGCAATAATGTATTTCATCATCCCTCCGCT
>CAYXQH010000541.1:0-4638 GCA_964467425.1 uncultured Saprospiraceae bacterium | reverse complement strand
GAAATAGATACAATATATCTCAAAACTTAATCGATTAGTTACTTTACATTTGTAAAATACTAAGAATATTAACATTTAGTATTAGAAACTTAACGTACTACTAATAAGATTGCGCAAAGATTATTAGTCCAAACAATCACCTGATCTCAATTAGAACTATGAGAATTGATTTCAGTTTTTTTAACCTTTTTATTTAATTAAAACCAATCGTAAACCTTAAATTGTCAATTATGACTTATTCAAAAGATTCTAAGCAAAAGTTAACTGCCATCGCTGCAGTTGTTATTGTAGCACTTTTAGGTTTAAACGCCTTTTTATTATACAATAGCCACCAACAGAAAGAGGAAAATAAAGAAGTAGCCAGCAAACTGTTAGAGGCTGAAAGGATGGAAGCTGAAGTCCAAAAGCAATATTATGAAGCATTGGCTGAACTTGATGCTATGAAAGGCAATGAAGAGAATCTAAATGCTTTAATTGATGAGCAAAAAGAAAAGCTTATTGAGCAAAAGAATAAACTTGCTTCTGGTATCCGAACTAAAAAAGATTTGGCAGCGGCTAAAAAGCAACTTGCTGAATTACGAGTTCAAGTGGATCAGTTTGTGATGGAAATCAATACCTTGAAAGATGAAAATGCTCAATTAGCTCAAGCGAATGTTCAGCTTAGCGAAGAAAAAACCACCCTTCAGGGAGAGGTAAGTAAAGAGCGAATGATGAATGAAGAGCTTGTTTCTGCTAAAACTGTATTAATCAGTGAGAAGGAAGCATTGCAAACGGAAAAAGAAGGATTGAGTAAAACAGTTTTCCTGGCATCTGCCATTCGAGTAGATAATGTTAAAGTAACTGGCTATAAGCAAAGATCCAATAAAGCCGTTGAGCGTAAAAAAGCTAAAAATGTCGATCACCTCCGTGTATGCTTTAATGCAACTCGAAACGAAGTAGCTAAAGGTGGTTTAGAGCAGTTTTTCGTTCGAATCATCAATCCGATTGGTGAAACATTAGCCATTGAAGATCTAGGTTCTGGAACGACAACGAACTCCAAAACGGGCGAAGAAATTCGTTACACCCATATTCAGGAGGTAGATTACAGTAATGAAGAAATGGAAGCTTGTTTCCTATGGAAGCCAAATGTTCCTTTTGCAAAAGGTAAATATGAAGTTGAAATATTCAACAAAGGATTCCTTACCGGGACTGGTACATTCGAATTAAAATAATTATTCAGTCCTCAATAAAAACCCGCTTGCTTTCATTGGCAGGCGGGTTTTTGTATTTTTGTACTATTCTAAGTGTTTTAAAAAAAAAGATTTCAATAAGACTTAAAAAGATCAACTAAAATTGCCAAAAAGCTGTTAAACATATAAATATTCATTAAATGGCATCAGATAAAAAAGAGCAGGAAGGCGAGGCTTTTGTTAATCCAATTGATAAAGATAAGATCGCAGAAAATCCTCATCTCCTACCCTATGCGCACACGGTTGGTGGCGCGGTAATCAAACCAATTGATAAAGGTCGAGTCAAAGGATTGGCGGTAGCGGCAATGTATGAGCAAACGGATGTTCAATTAGATCAAATTCGAAAGCAAGTAGAATTATTAGCGCAGCAGGCCCAAGCGATCCATGATCGGGTACGAATCTCTGAGGATATTTACCAAGCTGAAGTAGGCTTCAAACCCTTGATTAGTCATACTTATCACTTATACAAGAAATCAGACGGAACAAACGTTCTATCTATGGTTGCTCCAGGTGAATGGGGAAAAAATCCGCCTTTTGAGTTTACTGCTACGGTACGCTTATTGTCGGATCATACTTGGGATATCATTGAAAATGATTGATTTTTTCCACTAAAATCTCTTTAAAATAAATTTATGAAGCTTTTTGGTTTTTTACTCTTTATCTCTTTTTTAACTGTTTCTGCTCCGCCAGTCGTCGAATGGCTGGATGAAAAGGAACATGATTTTGGAGATATTGAACGAAATAAACCAGTCGTCAAATTTTTTAAATTTAAAAATATCAGTGGAGAACCTATCACTATTGATAATATTCGAACAACCTGTGGTTGCACTGCTCCTGATTGGTCGATCGAACCTGTTGAGCATGATTCTACCAGCCAATTACGTATTGAATACGATGCTCAAAAGGCCGGTTATTTTCGAAAAAAGATTAAAGTCTTTTTTAATAGTCAGCGAAAAGCCGAAATCCTTTATGTTGAAGGATTTGTTTTGGAAGATAACAAGCAATAACAGATCGCTCCTTTTTTCCTTTTCAAATCTTCTTTTTTTAAAATATAAGCCCTTTCGTCTTTAAAATCTGCCTACTCTTCTAAGAATTACTTATCTCACATATAGTATCAATATCTTTAGCCCTTGTTAAACTAAACTACTTTTTTCGATTATATTTGCAGCGAAAACAGGGATACAGCGTATAAGCTAGAGGAATTCTTGTTGATTTTAAATTAAAACCCAGAAATGTGAGTGTATTAATCTTTTTGATCGTTTTTTATATCCTGACTAGTTTCTTTATGCAAAAGCTTTTTGTAAAAGCAGGAGAAGAAGGATGGAAGGCCTTAGTTCCAGGACTAAATTTTGTTGTTTGGTCAAAAATCATTGGTCGTAAAAGTTGGTGGGGCTTATTATTACTCCTTCCAATCGTCAATATTTTTATTTGGGCAGGTATGTGTGTCGACTTGGTACGCTCCTTTGGAAGATATAAATTCATGGATTCCTTTTTAGCAGTTGTTGCTGCACCTTTTATCTTTTTCCAAATTGGAAAAAATCCAAAAGATAAATATGTGGGTAAGACGCTTGATATGGAAAAGGAGTATGCACAGAAATTGAGAGAAGCAGAAGAAAGTGATGATAAATACAAGCTCAAAAAATTAGTTGCTAATAATCCTTATAAAAAATCCTCTGGTCGAGAATGGGCAGAAGCGATTATATTTGCAGTCTTTGCGGCTTCTTTTATTCGAATGTTTTTAATAGAAGCCTATGTGATTCCGACCTCTTCTATGGAAGGTTCTTTACTTGTTGGAGATTTTCTTTTTGTTAGTAAAGCTCATTATGGAATTCGTACTCCAAAAACCGTGATCCAAGTACCATTGGTACATAACATGGTTCCTTTAGTTGGTTCAGAATCTTATTTAAAAAATCCTAGTTTAAACTTTCATCGTTTAAAAGCTATTGAAAATATTGATCGAAACGAATCTGTCGTTTTTAATTTTCCGGAAGGAGATTCTGTATACGTTACACCTGGAAGAACTTTTAGTGTTTACCAAACGAGAAGGTATCCTGTTAGCCAAAGAAGAGGCATCGAAAAAGAAGGTCTAAGAACCCGTCCTATTGATAAAATGGATCATTATATCAAGCGATGTCTTGCGGTACCAGGCGATAAATTTGAAATTAAAAATCGACAAGTTTATATCAATGACCAACCCGGTGAAAACCCTGAGAATGTTCAGTATTCTTATTTTGTTTCTTCTCCTGGTGTTCCACTTAATGTAAAAAGATTAGCTGAATGGGGTATTAGTCAAGAAGACATTCACAAATCAAATATACCAAATCAACCCTATAATATCGTTTTAAATCCAAGCGAACTTGAAAAAGTCAAAGCAATGGATCCAAATATAAAAGTAGAGGTTGTACCTCATCAACCTGTGGTGGATGGTCAACTTTTCCCGAACGATCCTAAAAACTTCCGAAAATGGTCTATCGATAATTATGGACCAATCACCATACCTAAAGCCGGTGCTACTGTCGATCTAAACCCAGCCACTATTGCTCTTTACAAGAGAATCATTGAAGTGTATGAAGGGCCGAACCAAGTGAGTGTCAAAAGCGGAAAAGTTTATATTAATGGCGCAGAAGCCGCTACGTATACTTTTCAATTGGATTACTACTGGATGATGGGAGATAATCGTCATCGATCAGAAGATTCACGTTTTTGGGGATTCGTCCCACAGACTCATATTGTCGGAAAGCCTTTATTTATATGGTTTTCTACCAAAGAAGGTAACCTGTTTAATGGTATTCGATGGAACCGATTGTTTTCTTCGGCACAAAAGATGTAGTTATAGTATTGTAAACTCAATGTTTTTTCAAATAAAACCTTGATTTATGAGAATATGCTAATTACAAGATATTACATGGTTAAACTTGTAATTAGAGCCTAAGCATTTATAGTAATAGGTGAAATAAATGCTTATATTTGGTAAAACATACTAAAGAAAACAATACATTATGTTCGCAAAAATCAAAGAATTTTTCAAAAGTCTTTTTGGAAGTTTATTTAGTAGCGACTCCTCTTCTAAAGATCAAAATACTTCTGGAGACTCCTCTTCTACTTCTATCCCTAAAGGAATGCCCAAAGCAAAAGTAGATTATCCACAAGATGCAACAGAAGTTGATCAGGATACTTCAGCTACTGTAGAAGTTGTTAGTGAAGATATGCCTGTTATTCTCGAACCAGAAGATGATCCAGCAGTACTTGATCCACCAGTTGTAAAAGTAGAACCTGTCAAAGAGGTAGTCAAAGAACATGAAATGCCTTCTTCAACTGAGGTAGTTGGTGATCCAATCATCATCACCGCAGACACAGAAGAAAAACCAGAGGTCAAAACAGAAACGGAGGTCAAAGTGATCACTAAGCC
>CAYXQH010000540.1:0-4643 GCA_964467425.1 uncultured Saprospiraceae bacterium | reverse complement strand
TCATCAAAGATGCCACATCTTTACAATCTCCAATTTGATCAGAAATAGTCGAAGAAGGTTTTTTAGGAATATAATTCGAATTCAAAAAGGATACAAAGGAGTACGTAATTTCTTTGGTAACATAATTATAAATCGTTTCAACGATTTCTTCATCAGTCATACCTTCCTCGATAATACCCAATAGTTCGTTTTCAATTTCATAATTGGTTTCCAGTTTTCGATAGGTTTTTCGCAAGTACCATTTCACCACTTGTGACCAATCATCCTGCGTACTAAACATCACCCAGGCATAAGAGTCCAGATTATCCAAAACAGCTTGTTCGCCTTCCATTTTAGGAACATCATCAACCTCCCAGGTAAGCACTTTATATTTATCGATTTCTCTGGATGCCGGGTTGCAATCAATTCTATTACAATTAAAGTAGAACTCTTTACCCTTGAGATGCATAAATTCAAATTTTGCTTTATGCACTGGAACATCATGTGAAACGGCAGCGATATGATACATTTCGCCATGTAACTCTCTGGTCATATTTGCTTTAGAGCTTCCTTCAATCTGAATAATATCTCCAGGCTCTAAATTTTTAAAAACTACATAACCATAATTCCGATTTGGACTAACTACCTGTCCATCTTTTTTAAGCACTTTTACAAAGCTAATCCCACCTAGAAACCCAAAGTTAGCTTCGGTCCAATATTTAGCTCCTGCTTCATTTTGGATGGCAATCATCATTTTCTGATTATAATCAATCATGTTTTCTTCATCCAAAGCCGATTCGATCGTATACAATAAAACAACAGATTCTTCATCCGGATATTTGTTTTTCCAGCTTTCATCTTTCAATGCTTCTTCAAAAGAGATTGACTGAAAATACTCTTTCATGGAAGTCTTTTCTTTTATCTTCTCCATCTTGCCTTCCAGGCTTTCGATCCCATAAGAACCGGAAATTCGTTTTATTTCCAATGCTTTTTTATAGGATGGATAAGCTTTTTCTTTTTCTCCTTTTTCCACATAAACATCTCCAATTGTTTCATGCGTCCGACTATCATATTCGTCAATAGAAAGTGCTCTATTCAACTCGACCAAAGCATCATCTAGTTTATCGTTTTCAAAAAGAAATTTTGCTTTTTCGGTTCTCCAAAAAGGTCGGTAAGGAAAAATTTCAATGAGTTCGTCGTAGAGCTTTACGACTTTTTCGATATTTTCTTTTTGTTTATAATAGGATATTACGGTTCGATAATCAGAAACCTTTAATCTTTTCTTCATGCGTTTCATCGCATCTTTTGCATTCTTTTCTTTTTCCTTATCCGTAAGTGGTTTGTAAGAAGAAGGCTTATAACTATCGTCTTCTAAATAAGGCTCCAGTCTTTTTTTATAATTCTTTTCAGGAAACTGAGTCAGGAAGTTTTCGATAAATTTTTTCTTCTCTTCTGTCTTTCCTTTTTTACTATAAAATTCTAAAAAAGATGAAATGATCCCCCAATTGGTTGGAGAGATATTCAGCAATTTATCCAAAGTAGAAAGGTATTCAGGTTCGTTCTTTTCCTGATCAATTTTGGAAAGCTCTGTTTCCATTATAGCAAAAAACGGCGTTTTATCTTCCTCTAATCCACTGATCAAGGCTTCTGCTTTTTCTCCTTTTCCGTTAGCTGCATAAAATTTAGCCATAAGGTATCTAAAGAAAACTTCCTTTTCATGCTTTTTAAAAACAGGGTAAAAATAGGCTTCCCCTTCATCAATAAAATCAAACAAAAAATAAGCTTTACATAAGAAAAAATAGTTCTTTAAATTTTGTGGATTGTTTTCAATCTCCTTTTTATAATGGCTGATTAAATTTTCATCAATACGTTTTGCATCATACTTTTTTTCCTGATAATCTTTTTCAAAAGAGGAACTAATATCCTCATAGAGTTTCCCTTTAGTATCGGTTATTCGAATGGCAAAACGAGGTCCTCTACCTGAACTATAATCGGCAGAATAATCATAGTTGTATCTTCGACTAGAATCATAATAGCCATCACCTGCATCATAAGCATCATTATATCCTAAACTAAAGTTATTGTTTTGAACAAAATCAGCATAGTTGGAGCATTTCACTAAAAGGCGATGGGTACCTGCTGATAAATCAAGTTCAAGAATTTCATAATCCCAATTGTAGGAAATATTATTATTGTTTTGGAAAACCAAATCGCCATCCAACCAAATCTTGATTGGAGTCGATCGAGCAATTCTTAGCTGTGTTTTTCTTGCTTCCTTGGTAGTGATAAAAGTATTCGCATAATACATGCCATCGGAAGAGGTTGGCAGAACCGATTGAAATTTGACAATGCCATCCGGATCTCTTAGTTTTTGACGAAGCCATTTAAGTTCAACTTCTTTTTCATTTTTATACTTCTTATTCAAATCAAAGGCATCCTTTTCAATCGCTGGAGATTCGTCGAATCCGCTTCCGGAGACATTGGTAAAAGGACCGATAAGACTCCAGTCATAATTTCCAATGACCTTTCGAAGCATTTTTTCAGAAGCTTTAAACTTCCTTTTTTGAAAAAGCGAATCTGATTGAGCAAAGCGATAGGGAGCTTTATATTGTTCTGTTTTTATTTTTTTTAATACATCCTCCGGATCACCTTCATACAAATGACCAAAAAGGCCAAACAAATTAGGATCCCAGTCCAGTTCGATCAGCGATTTTGTATATTTTTTATATAATTTATAATCCTGAACCGTTTCAGAAATAAATATCAAACCTGTGAGCGCATCGATATTTTTAGGATTGGCTTTAAGTGCTTCTTCGAAAGAAGCTTTTGCTTTATTGAAATCATTTTGTTGGATAGAACTCCATCCATTCTTGTCAACTTGCCCTAAAGAAACATTGGAACAAATAAAATGAAGTAATAATAGAAGAGAAAGCGATCTCCATTTGGTCGTAATAAATTTCATAGTTAAACTTCTAAATTGCTAGGTCAGCTAAGCTTTAAAATATACCGGCTACAATATAATAGATGCAAAAAGATCAATAATTGTTGTTCTTTAATCGTATTAAATATCGAATGTTAGAATTATTCGTAGAGTCAGTCCATAAATGTATAAGGCTGACTCTTCTAGATGGTGTGGTTTCCTCCGTTTTGTCAAAAATAACCTAATATTTCAATTTTTTAGGGAAAATAATCTTTTTTTTGCCCCCTCAAAACCTCTTTTATTAAGTTTCTTTCTCTAAAGTTTACGGTCTTATTCGGCGGAAAAGCAAACTTTTAAATTTCATTCTAAGCAAACCGGATATTTTTACATCATTAACAGCTGATTTGCGTAATAAATTGGCGTATTCTTTGATATAGTAAATAATTATAATACGAAGGTATTAAACCGGAAGTTTAGATTATTAAAAATCTAAATTCTATTTTGTTGATAATGAGGTTATTAGGTAATTAATCTTTCCTAAATTAATCCTTCAAATACTTGATTTTGTCTGTAAATTGTCATTATTTTGTAGCTCGTCCCTACTTAGTTAGGATATTAGACATACTATAAGCATTTGAAAAAGCACAGAGAAACTTTATAAATAGCTGACTATCAGCTAAATAAGTGTCAAATGCAGGAGAAAACAGATCGTCCTTTTAAGAAATCAATTTCTTGAAAGTCTTTTTCAATTTCCTTGCACCATAGCTTTTATGAAAATTCTCTAGCGAATTCAAAAAATGAGTTCATCCAGCTGAATTATTGAAAAACGGAAATCCATTATAGGAATTCATGATTTCAATCAATTTTAAACTATTTTTTGAAAATACTTATTGAATCTAACAAGTCCTCCGGTTTCCCAAAATTTGTAATTAATAAAAGTTGATACAATTTCACTATGGACTTACAATTCTTTTTTAAAGTATTGCTCAAGCGTAAATGGCTAATCCTTGCTACAATGATCATTGCAGCTGTGGCAGCGTATTTCTTTGTTGGAATGCAAGACAGGGTTTATAAATCCAGCGCTTCAATATCTACGGGAATCATGGGCGCTCAGGGGCTTAATACTGATCGAGAAATCCCTTTCTTTCAAAAATTTCAAATCGAGATGAGTATAAACAACTTAACGGAGTTTATACGATCTCGAAACAACATCAATCTACTTTCCTATAATTTGCTGTTGCACGAGCTTAAAAACTCTAAAGATCGGCCTTTTCGAATGATGAAAAACGATGAAGATGAGCCTTTCAATTATAGCGAATCCGAGGTTCAGGCTTTGATTAACTTAATGGAAATTAAAGTTGATTCTCTACAATCCTATTTAGATGATCCGATTATGGAACCTATCTACAAGGATTTAGCAAAAGCCTATGAGTACGATTTCGAAACATTATCGGAAGAATTGAAGGTTGCTCAAAAAAATGAAGATTCTGACCTTTTAGATGTAGAATATCAATCTGAAAATGCGGAGCTTTGTGCCTTTGTGGTCAATAACTTTTGTGATATCGTTTTGGAAAATCATCGAGCACTGAGAAGAAAGAAAGATAAAGGAACCGTTGAGTTTTATACTAATCTGGCTGATGCTAAAAAGCGTGAACTAAGTACAAAGGAACGAGAGTTGAATATTTTCAATCAGACCGGTAGTCTTCTTGACATTAGCAATCAGAAAGAGTCTAATATTACACAG
>CAYXQH010000539.1:0-4657 GCA_964467425.1 uncultured Saprospiraceae bacterium | reverse complement strand
ATCCACAGCAGTTGTATCTATAGTAACATTCGAGGCAACACAATTTCTATTAGCAAAAATGGCAGTCATATCTCCACAATTCGTGGTAACTGAATTTGGTAAATAGCTATTGTTGATACCCGTGACAGATGTACTATTTTCTTTCATGCAAATCTTATCTATCTGTGTTTCCCAAACGTTATTATTAGTAAGGGCACCAGTTTCTATCCATATAGCATCAAGGTCGCCAAAGACTTCTCCATTATTGGTAATAGCTCCTTCAAGAAAATGAATTTTTGAATCTTGAAAATGAACTTTTGAATCTTGCGAAATAGTCATGCTTGCCTCCTCAGACTCCAAAGTCATATTGGTAAACCATACCTTAGAATTATTAACATTTGTGGTATTAGGAACCTTCATGCATACCTGATCAAAATAACTATCTACTTTATTGTTAGCTTCATAACTAAAGCCAACTTCAAAACTTCCTCCTACCTGTGCCCATTTGGTATTACCTCCAACAACTCCGTTCATCATCAAGTTATAACCAATAATCACATCAGAATTGAAACTGTAAAATCTACCTCCCTCTAAAACCACATCAGTATCGGTAGTAAGGCTACCATTTTCCATCCAAACAAGCCCGCCTGTCTTAATGGTAAGTGCTGGCCATGTGTTATAGGTAAGATTGTGATTGATTTTAACAGTTTTATTATCTAATGTTGATGGAGGGATATCACCATTTAACCAAGTAGAACTTGTATACCAATCTCCATCAGCAACCGTTTCGTAATCTCCACATGGGCCTGCAATTGCTCCATTTTCTATCAATGATTCGACCGCATTGGCGTCAACTTGAGTGGTATTTCCATTTTCGCAAATATAATATTTACCATCTCGATCCACATTTTGCCATGCAAGATTACCGAGCAATGAACCACCTGTTGTAGTTACCTGCCCTTCCAAATCTGTAAAATCAATTTTTGAATTACCAGGATCCTCTGTAAGCAATCTGGTTTTCTTCGTCATTACACCGAGGTGATTTCGGTGTCTGATTGCCACATTATAATTTCCAGGTTGAATAACTTCAAATTTAACAGGTGAAATTCCATCTACATCAACAATATCACCATCACGTTGCAATAAAGCAGAACGTGTACCGATAATTGAATCATTTCTTAAAGGACTTCTAATTTCTACAAAAACCCAATCAACGATGGCATCTGGCCCAGTTACATCAAATATAACAGGATCAACGAATTCATCTCCACCTTCTCCAATATGCAAGAAATGAGGTAGCGAAGTATAAGGTTCTGTGGTTGGAATTAACCCAAGTTCTCTCAAGTTATCTCTCATCAATCCATCAGGCGATCTGTACATTGCTCCTTGTAAGAACATTTTCAACCTCATTGAAACTCCTTGGTGGTTGATGTTTATCAATTGTGTTTTGATAACAGTATTTCCACAATCATCTTCTAATATCCAGTCTCTATAAATAGTAAAATTTGAATCACAAGTGAATTGTGTTAAGAAAAAATCTATATAAGTTGCTTCCAAATTAATCGAACAATTATCAGATTCGTCTGTCACATCGCCGGTCAACGCCAGATCGTCGATATCATCCAGACAAGAAACTTCAACATCAGGAGGTACTGTAAAATCTGGCCTAACCTTATCATAAATAGAAAGCACTCTTGTATAAGAGGTTGAATTTCCACACTTATCTGTTGATGTCCAGGTTCTTATCAACTTGTTATTAGGTGCACAATTTTCTGGGTTTAATATTTCAGTGTATTCCAATTTTAGTGTCAAATCACAGTTGTCAACTGCTATCAATTCTCTTCCTTCTTGTAATGTATTGGGGATGGCATCGCAAGAAAAATCTCCATCAAATGGAATGCTGCCTTCTACAACCATATAGGACATAGATTCAAATGCATGGTTGCCATCTCGATATTGCCACTCATCAATCTTGACATCAAACGAAGTAGCTGTTACGTTTTTGATACGTACATGTGGCTGATCACCCGAGACGGTGTTTATATTCGCAACCACTACTGCATTATGATAAGTATGATTGAGATTTACGGTAAGCCAAAGAGATGAAATATTCTCAGTACCGACTTCACCATAAACTTCGCCAGATGCTAAGGTCAAATTACCATTATCTTTCATGGCAATGTAGCCCAATTTTTCATCAATATGATTCGTCTCGATATCTGCAGATTGCTCTTCACTCAAAGTAACTGTTGCACTTGAACCAGTCAAGCTGGAAACTTTTATTGCTACTGGATCATTTTCAAAAGTAGATTGAAGTGAAGTCAAGAAAATTGGATTATTACCATAATTTTGGGCAAATCCAACTGAATGTCCAGCCGAGCTAATTGTTACTTCTTTCACTTCTCCTTCGTTCGTAGCTCCTTGCTCAATCGCAAACCAAGCGACACTTTCTCTTCCATGTTTTCCATCCAATGCTTCTTCTTCTCTCAATCTCATTTCAAATTGAGAAGAAGATATATTTCTCAATTGAACTACTGCGGTTGAGTCATCAACTTCAGAAGTAATTTGGGTGAAAATCACAGGTTTGGTTGGAAAAGAAATTGGCAATGAAATATATTTCCAATGTTCTCCAACATTTTCCATCACACCTGCAACCATTTTTTTACCGTTTGGCAAAGTATAAATTCGGTAAATATCTGGTGCAGTAATATCTTCAACTGTAATCTTTTGGGAATCCGAATTTGCGTTTCCACAATAATCAGTTGCTGTCCAGATACGCGTTATTTCATAATCATAGATTGAACAGGTATCGATTCCTTGAGTAGAAATTTCATCTAAACCAAGCGATACCGTCAAACAGTTTTCCAATGCACGAACAAAGGGAGGTATTGGAACTTCTTCATCACAATGAATTGTAATATCCTCTGGAATGTTTTCTAATTGAGGTGCTTCTGAATCGATCAAATTCAACTGAACGATTGCAGTATCACAGCAAGTTCCATTATCACTGCAGACTTCATAAGTGAATTCGTCAACCCCGCAAAATGTGTTGTTAGGATCGTAATAAAAAGTTCCATCTGAAAAAATAGTTGCTGTACCATTTCTTGGGGGAACGACGATTCTAAAAGAAGCGTTCTGAATATTTATATCATTCAAAGAAACATTTTCTGAAAAAGTCTGACCAGGACAAACGCTGCTAAAACTTTCGCCATTTGCCATTGGACTCGTGGAAGGTGTTATCACAATCACGTTAGATTCAAATTGATCAGGACACCCTTCTCTAATTGCAACCCTTCGATATTGAGTGACTTCTGTCAAAACACCCGGATCGTACTCCATTTGATCAGCTCCTGGAATGTTTTGCCATGCGCCCCAAACATTCGGGTTTAATTTTGTACGCATTTGCCATTGATAAATGACATTTCCACCACTACCACCCATTGCAGCCACAACACTATTCAATACATCCGGATCAGGCTCAGAACATAAGAATTGGTTCGCAGCAATTTGACCACCATTTGTCAAACCACTTACTAAATCGAATTCTTCGGTATATCCTGCTGTACAACCTGAATCTGATACTTCAAGTGTTACGGTTTTTGCTCCAGTTGAAATATAGGTAACATTATGTGGGCCAGCACCCGTTGCTGTTGCTGGTGACGCATCTGCTCCAAAATTCCAAGTATATAAATCAATTGAAGCATCCGTGATTGCACTAAATGTTTTGATATTACTATTACACTCCACATCATAATCTTCATTGATACCTGAAGTAGGAGAAGATGGTTCTCTTAAAGTAACTGTTTTGTAATTATAAACACAATCATCGGTTGCATAACGCATACTAATCGAGTAATTGCCAGCACTTAATGAAGAAAAAGTAAACTGCCCAGCTGGCTGCCATGAATCTCCTCCATCAAGCGAAACTTGAACATCATTACCGACTGAATAAAGTGCAGTTATGTCAATTTCACCATTTGTTCCATCACAAAGAGTTGGATTTCTCAAAACAATAGATGCTGTATCTATGAATGCCTTTCCTGTTAAGGAAATTTTTTCTGAATTTGTACATCCATTTAAAGTAACATCTAAATCAACATCAAAGGTTGTACTTGTTGATGCCGATGGAATATTAAATGTAACGGAATGTGGTCCTATACCCCCTGCATTTTCAGGAGTAGCATAGGGACCAAAATCCCAAAAATAATTAGCAGAAACTGAACTAGCATCAGATGCAAGGAAAACATATTCAACATCTCCACAAATTATACCCGATGGAGATGATGCAATATTTATATTCGGTCTCGCAATAATTTCTTTTGTAATGGTATTTGAAAATATCCAATTTGAACAGGGCGAACGTCTTGCCATTCGCCGATATTGAATAGTCTCATTAATTATAGGTGGGTCATAAGTAGAGTTAATAGCTCCCGAAATAGTTGACCAAGTTCCTGTAGTTCGTGATTCCCAACGGTATTGGATTGAGCCATTTACTCCACCTGAAGGATTTGAAATACTTAGAATAGTAGAAGGATCGTAGCTACCACAAACTGATTCACTAAAACCTATAGTTCCGCCATCATTGAAATTAGTAATTACTATTTTTTTGATCACATTAGAAATCAAATAATTCGAACAAGTTGAACGCCTCGCTTTGCGTCTAAAATAGGTAGAGGTA
>CAYXQH010000538.1:0-4671 GCA_964467425.1 uncultured Saprospiraceae bacterium | reverse complement strand
AACTGTGATGAGCCTGTTTGGGTGCAGGGACAATCTACGACGCCGGGCGTTACTTATTCCTGGTCAGGTCCTTCTGGTACTTCTTCGGAAGCTAATTTTTCAGTAGAATTAGAAGGTACTTATTCACTCACCGTTTCAGGAACAAATGGCTGTACGAATACGGCAACTGTTCAGGTGATTGATCAGACCGCTCCACCAATCTTAACAGCAAATCCACAAACACAATATTTAAATTGTTTTAATGGAATACCTTTATTATTAGATGTATCGATTGAAACATTTACCAATGATATTGAAGTCACCTGGTTTACACAAAACGGAAATATTGTAGAAATGATAGGAAATTCCGTCTCTGTTGATCAAGCGGGAACCTATCAATTAACAGTGATTGATAATGGAAATAATTGTATTGAAAGCATCACCGTATTTGTGGAGGAAAGGGAAGGACTTATCGAAGTAGAAACAACCATTGCTAGCTGTGGAATTCCGGATGCAACAGCCTCAATAAATACGACTTATATTCATGACCCTGAGTTCTTATGGAGCACAGGTGCTACTTCTGCAAATGTTCAGGGTTTAGGACCGGATATTTATACCGTAACGATTACATCACCGCAAAGTGCTTGTGATGAAGTTCGAACGGTTGAAATTGTTCAAGATCCATCTTGTTTCGTTATCATCTCCGGATATATTTATGATGATCAAAATTTAACCTGTACAGAAAATGGAATTAATGTGTCTCCTAAAGAAGGGGTTGTAGTAACAATCACTCCAGAAGATTTAGAGACCACAACGGATGTGGAAGGCTATTATGAATTTTTAGTACCGCCAGGGGATTATACTGTAGAACCTCAACTAATCAGTCCATTTATAGTAGAATGTCCTTCAGGATCCATTGACGTTTCAGTTCCTGCAGGGACATCTGGTTCGGAAGGAAATAATTTCTTTGTAAAAGCTTTGAGTGGTTTTGATCTGTTTGTTACTGCAGGCTCAGGCCCGGCAAATGCAGGGAGCAGCCAATTCTATCAAGCTAACTATTGTAATAATGGATTTACCTCCATCTTCGGAACGGTTGAATTTGTTCATGATCCTTTATTGGAATTTGATCCGGTTGCTGCCGGTGCTTCTTCTTATGATCCGGATACCTATACCGCAGTTTGGGAATACGAAGATTTGTCCTTTTTCGAGTGTACGTTTTTGAGTTTTCAGGTTTTTGTTCCAGAGGATATTCCGGATGGTACGGAAATATCAAGCACCATTACGATTCTTCCTACACAGGGAGATATTCAGCCAGCAAATAATAGCACAAGCTGGACGAGAATAGTTAATAATTCAACGAATACGTCTATGATTAGTCAGGAAGAGGAAGTTTTAGATGTTGGGAGTACGATCAATAATCTTGATAATGCAGTAATTACAGCTATTCGACAATATCCAAACCCATTTTCAGAGCAGACGACAATTGAATTTGTTTTACAAACAGAAGAAGAAATCAAGCTTCAGATTTTCGACATTACAGGTCGTTTGGTATACACCTATACAGGCTTTGAAAAAGGGTTTAATAAGCTTCAAATTACTGAAACTGAAATTCCTGTAAGAGGTGTGCTTTTCTACAAAATAATTGGTGAAACAATGATCAAAAGTGGAAAGATGATAAAAAAATAAAAAAAATAAAAACGATATAATCGACGATCAATTCAAGCTGCTTCTAGGTTCATAGAAGCAGCTTTTTTTTAATATGTTTTTGAACAAAATTGAATACCCTTTTTGGAAAGATTTTTGACCTTATAAAGGAGCAGGTGGAAAACATAATTCTAATCACCTGACACACACCACTCTGAATAAAAACGATATTAAAATATCCACTCCATTATAGTAAACCCTCCCAGGATTTTTTACTCATTTAACTGTTTTTATTTAATCAAATCAACCACGAATATGGACTTAGTTTACGATTTAAAAGGCAATTTTTTATACCGAAGTTCTCCAATGCTTAGCGAAGATTTACCTATTACAGTAACTGCTGTAGTAAATCAAAGTTATCCTGAGCATGAAATGAGTACATCTATTGTGTTACAAGATTGGGGTGAAAGGATTCAATATGAGATTGTCTTATGGGACCAGAATCATGAATTAGAAATTTTAATTGAAGAAGATGGCACCATCGTTTTTGAAAGCGAAGACTAATCAAAAGATAAATATCAAATCCGATATTAAAAGAGTCTCGATTTTTCGAGGCTCTTTTTGTTTTTACCTTATTTAAATCTATACAAACCGATCCTTTGGAATTACATTTTCGAATCCAGAAAAGAAATCTGTACATTTGAGGACTAACTAAAAAAATAATATGGAGGCTTCAGGTACCATAGGTACGATTATCATGATTATTACTGGCTTGACAACCTATAAAGGTTTGAGAGACTCCCAGTATTTTGATGCTTACAAATTTCATGTTGATAAAATTCTGATTGGAAAAGAATACAAAAGGCTGATCACTTCCGGTTTTTTACATGGCGGTTGGTTGCATTATGGCTTCAATATGATCGCCTTGCTATCTTTTAGCCTTTCCTTGGAGATGATCTTTGGTTATACCAAGTTTCTTATTATCTATTTTGGTTCGAAAATCGGAGGTAGTTTGCTCGCGCTGTTTATTCATCGCAACCACGGAGACTATAGCGCCATCGGAGCTTCCGGTGCGATCAGTGGAGTGGTCATGTCTTCTATTTTATTATTTCCGGATGCTGATATCGGCTTTGTAATTATTCCCTTCAAGATGAAAAGCTGGATATTTGCACTCCTGTTTATCGTCATCTCTGTTTTTGGAATCAAATCCCAGAAAGGGAGAATTGGTCATGAAGCGCATTTGGGGGGAGCACTGACAGGTATTCTGATTTCACTATTATTTCAACCTTCAATATTAACGGATAGTTTATGGATTGTGTTAATTACAGCACTTCCGATTATTGCTTTTTTAATATTAATCGTTCGAAATCCCAACGTTTTACTCATTGATAAATATTGGGGAGAAACGCTTAGTAAAAGAAAATTCACAAAAGAAAAAAGGAAACCCAAAAGTGATCTTAGAGTAGTGAGCAAAAAAGAAAAAGAAGAAACCTTGAATCATTTATTGGATAAAATAAAAAAGAGCGGAATAAATAGCCTCAGCGAAAAAGAAAAAGACTTGTTGGAAAAACTCAAAAATGATATTTAATCAAAAGCATCGTATGAAATTTTCAACCCTCCGAGCAGCCCTAACGCTCATAACAACTATAACCCTTTTTGTTCTCCTCTCTTGCAGCCAAAGTAATCCAGAAGCTCCTGCTTCAAAAGAAAAAGACTACCGAGGTGAAAATATCCAAAAAGAAAAAGATTTTTATAAAATAGAATACAAAGCCGATTTTGTTCTTGCTTATGTATTGGATAGTTGTCAGCATCTGGAAAATTTTACTTTGCATGAAGAAGACTTTGTAAAAGTAACGCCAAAAATGTATCAGCTTATTAAGTTTGGAAATTTTAAAAATACCTGCTCTATAGTAAAAGACCAATTGGGTCTCATAAAAGATAAAAAACTACAAGAAGCATTTTATTCAAACGGACGATTATTGAAAACATTTCGTTATAAAATCGAGGCAGAAAAATACGATAAACCAATAGAGTTGCGCTTAGTTTTTACAGATCAAAATAAATTAACAGAGTTTCGATTCTTTGAATGGTCCGATACCTACAAACCCGACCTAATCAAAATGAATTGGTTTTAAAAAATATTATCATCCATGACCTATTACCTCTCATTCTTAATTCCTCATTCATCACCCTTGATTATATGACCTTTGATTTTTTATCACTTTCCGATAGCTTTTCTATCTCCTGGGTTCAATGGTCAATTGCGTTTTTAGCTGCCTTTATTACAGGTTTTGCTAAGGCAGGAATTAAAGGATTGGGTGTACTTATCGTCACCTTAATGGTTTGGGTCTTTGGAGGAAAAGCATCTACTGGGATTGTTGTTCCTTTGTTCATCACCGCAGATATACTTGCAGTAATCTATTATAAGCGAGATGTAGAATGGAAATACTTGTTTAAACTACTACCCTGGATGATTATCGGTGTATTGCTTGGCGTATGGGCTGGAAAAGATATACCAGAAGAATTATTTAAAAGAGGAATGGCGGTTATTATTCTACTATCTGTTGGGATGATGTTTTGGTGGGAAAACCGTAAAGATGTAAGTGTTCCGGAAGATTGGTGGTTTTCCGGAATAATGGGCTTGTCTGCAGGGTTTACAACGATGATTGGAAATTTGGCAGGTGCCTTTTCTAATATATTCTTCCTTGCTATGCGAATTCCTAAAAATGTTTTTATAGGTACAGCAGCCTGGCTCTTTTTTATAATCAATCTATTCAAGCTTCCTTTCCATGTCTGGGTTTGGGAAACAGTAAGTATTGAAACGTTTGCTGTAAATATCCGTTTAATACCTTTGGTTTTTATTGGATTCTTTATTGGCGTCAAAGTAGTCGAGCGGATTAATGAAAAAGCCTTTAGGAAAATGATCCTAATTATGACAGCCTTCGGCGCCATAATGATCTTCCTCAGATAAGAACCGAAAACCGAAAACCAATACCGAAAACCCAATACCGAAAATCGATATACCAAAAAACCCTTATATTTGCAGTA
>CAYXQH010000537.1:0-4672 GCA_964467425.1 uncultured Saprospiraceae bacterium | reverse complement strand
CGTGAATTACCAAGACCGGAATGGAGTCGTTTTTTTCAACATAATTAACAGGATTGTGAGCCTTAAAATAAGGCTGATCTCTAGG
Organism: uncultured Saprospiraceae bacterium; assembly: GCA_964467425.1. Classification (GTDB taxonomy): domain Bacteria; phylum Bacteroidota; class Bacteroidia; order Chitinophagales; family Saprospiraceae; genus JAHDHW01. Next base: position 4,587 of record CAYXQH010000537.1, on the reverse strand, counting down.
CCCTGCTAGTCTCCATATAGCAGGTGTTTTTGCCATTTTAGAAAGGTCGAGTGGTGCTGCAAAGAGCATAATGCCTGCTAATCGGTTTTGCGAAAAACCAATAGATGAATATTGTGTTCGATTATAAGCTAATAGCGCAGCAAGATGTCCTCCGGAAGAAAGCCCTGCAAGAATTATTTTTTTATTACCAAAACCTTTTTTATCTAAAATTGCTAATGTTTTCTTTAATGCTAAGCTTGCATCTTCATACATGTCAGATGCTCGGAAAAAGGGTAATCTACGATAACTGGGCATTGCGACAGCATAACCCTGATCCGCGAAAAACTGTGCATTGCATTGAAACATCTTTGGATTGCCAAAGGTCCAGCCGCCGCCGTGAAAATATATGATAACTTCTTCTTGACTTACTTTTTTATTTTTTGGAGTGAAAAAAAGAAGGTGTTGCCGACGATGTGTTCCGAAGCTATGTTTTTCTATTTCTATGTCATTGTGGCGCACGCTCTGAGCATTATAATGGTAAAACGGCAAACGGATAATCTCATGAATAAGCGTTCCTTTTGGAATGATAAAACATAAGGTTAAAACAAAGAGGAATAGGACCAGAAAATACATAGAATAAAGGTAAAGAAAATTAAGATTTATTTTTTTAAAGTTATATAATAGTTTTAGATATTGATATATGATTTCTTTTTAATAAGAATTGGCGCACTTGCTTTTTGTAATACTTTTGTTATTATGGCTAAGTTTTTGAAAGTTATGTTCTTTGGAAATATATAACCATAGTTTTTTAATTTAAAATTTTATACTATGGTACCCAAGAAAACTTTTTCCTGCAAATCTCTTGTTTTAATTTTTTCATTTTTATTCTCATGCCAATTTACCTGGGCTCATTCCTCGACCTTTAATTATAATGATGTCATTATAACGAGTGATGCTACGAGCATTACGATTGATGGTTTACAAGTAGGATTGTCAGAAGTTCAATTATTTGATGAAGATTATAACAGTGTACATTACTGTTATCTTGATTGTGGTTCAAGTGTGACTGTTTCAGATTTATCTATTGGCGAGCATCATTTAAAAGTAAAAGTTTGGAGCGAGGAAGGTGAATTAGAATGTGATATCGACCAAGATATAATGATAACAGGGTCTGGATGTCCTGATGAAGATGGCGATGGCGTATGTGCGGATGATGATTGTGATGATAATGACCCTGATTTTCCAATGACAGCAGGAACAGCCTGTGACGATGGAGATGCCAGTACAGGAAATGATGAGATTCAATTGGATGGTTGTACTTGTGCTGGAACAACAATATCGACGCCAATAGATTGTGCTGCTATTTTAATAAGTAGTACGACAACGAGTATTACAATAGAAGGCTTACCAGAAGAGCAATCCGAGATCCAATTATTTGATGAAGATTATAATAGTGTATACTACTGTTATCTTGATTGTATGTCAAGTACAACGGTTTCAGATTTGTCTGATGGCGAGCATCATCTGAAAATAAAAGTATGGAATACAGAAGGAGATTTAGAATGTGATATCGATGAAGATATAGAAATAACAGGATCTGGATGTCTTGATGCAGATGGTGATGGCGTATGTGCGGAAGATGATTGTGATGATAATGACCCTGATTTTCCAATGACAGCAGGAACGGCCTGTGACGATGGCGATGCAACTACAGAAAATGATGAGATTCAATCGGATGGTTGTACTTGTGCTGGAACAACAATATCGACGCCAATAGATTGTGTTGCTATTTTAATAAGTAATACCACGACGAGTATTACAATAGAAGGCTTGCCTGAAGAGCATTCCGAGATTCAATTATTTGATGAAGATTATAATAGTATATACTACTGTTATCTTGATTGTATGTCAAGTACAACGGTTTCAGATTTGTCTGATGGCGAGTATCATCTAAAAGTAAAAGTATGGAATACGGAAGGAGATTTAGAATGTGATATCGACGAAGATATAGAAATAGCAGGTTCTGGGTGTCCTGATGCAGATGGTGATGGCGTATGTGCTGCTGATGATTGCGATGATAACGATGCAAATTTTCCAATGGCAGAAGGAACAGCTTGTGACGATGGAAATGCAGGTACAGAAAATGATGAAATTCAGTCGGATGGTTGTACTTGTGCAGGAACACCGATTCAAATAAGTAATCCTTGTGGTGATGATGTATTTATATTTACTGATGTTGATGTGATCGTAGTAGGTGGACTTGATTTGGCTCCAAGTAGTATGGTGGAGGTTTTTAATGATGGTCTCGATTTGATATTCAATTGTCAGGGAAATTGTGATGAACCTTTCACGGTAATACCTGTTGCGGAATTTGGTTTGTATACTGTTGTTGTTTCTCTTTTTGATGAGAATGGGGTAGAAATCTGTAGGGACGAGGAGCTTGTTATAATAGAAGATGAAGAAGAATCAAGTATAAATACAGGGCAGTCTCCTCATGAAGCTCATGCTGTATTTGGAGCAGAAGAAATGATTGTTTATCCTAATCCTGCAATAAACAAAGATGTTGTTTTTGTAAACTTAACTGGTCTGCAAAATAACCCTGGAGTTTTAAGGATATATAATATTCTTGGCAAGCTAATCTTTGAAGAAACTATAAGTGATGTTGAACGAGCAAATATTAAAATTGATTTTGCGAACCATCAAGGAGGGATGTATATTATAAATTTTGATCAAAAAGAAAGAAATACGATCTCTCAGAAATTGGTTTTAACTAGAGATTAATAGAATAAAATCTAATAGATAAGCAAATTAGTAAAAGGCTCAATGAACTTAATCATTGAGCCTTTTTAGATTTAAAATCTGATTGCTTCTTTAGCTGTTTCAGTTCTATAGTTTCGTCTTCTTGATTTTCTTCGTTAATACCCGCGTTTGTAGTTCTACTCTTACAAAATATATTCCTGCTGCCCATTCTGAAATATGGATGACTTCAATAGAATTTGCAGGTTCAATACTTGTCATCAATTGTCCCAATACATTGTATACCTTAATCGTTTTAATCGATTCGTTAGAATGATTCTCTACGTTAATAAGGTCCACTGCAGGATTCGGAAATACGTCTACTTCACCAGCAAAAGGTTGTGGTTCACTATTCGTTGGAAGCTTAACAAAGTTCTCAAGCTTATAAAGTGGAACCGGCGTTTCAAGGTACGTAATTGCTTTTACATGCGTGATGTCGAGGGATAATTGAGAATGACCAAGAATGTCATCAATGATCCCAATGAAATTTCCAACTTTTCCAAAACCAGCAATGTTAGTTTGACTTGTTCGAACAATCGCAACCTCTAGTTTTCCATCTGGCGCAATGGTTTTGTCTAAGTGAATTAAATTCCCTCCAGATTCTCCCATCCAGCCATTTTCTAATGTAAAGTCTACGGAATTTTCATCTAATAAATCAACATCAAATTCGATTGTAAAAGCGATACCATAAATATCATTTACTGGAATTGCTGCCGATCCAATGTGAATTGGTGCTTCAAATGGAACACCAAGCTCAAGGTCTTGTGTACTTGGAAGTTCGATGAAAAATGGAGGATCATTCGGCGTTCCTTCTTGTTCAATAAAAATTGGAACGATACCATGTTGTAAATTATAATTCTCTTCAATAGCGTTTTGGTCATCGACTTGAACTTCTCCGTTTCCATCACAGTCTGCATGTTTATAATTAATCTCTTCATTAGCAAAATAATCGGCCCAATCGTCTGCTGGCATAGCAAACCAATCGATGTCAATATTTGCACGAGGATCACCTGAAGAGCCAAAAGAAATACCGACATTGAGTAAGTCAAAGTTGTTAGCGATGTTGTCAAAATTAGCATCACCTGGCCAAACATCAGGAGTTATGGTTTCAACATTAAAACAAACATTATCAATCTGCAATTCTACACCTCCAATAAAGAAACTTTCGATATCCCCGGATAGTGTAATGGTTCCTTCTTCAGGATCGTTTGAATCAATTTGAATATTAATTTGTACTGTCGGCGTAAGGTTGAACGTTTGATTTGTTGCAGTAGATATATACGTTACAGGCTGCTGATCATTAGCGGTTATAGCGAATGGAATTCCACAGTTATGATACGGAAAAGTTACTTCTGTAGGAATCTGAGCTAAAGCTGTAAAATCAAATCGAACACCATTAAACATGAAGAGTCGATTTCCACTTGCAGCATCAAACGGAGCGCAGATATCTTGATCGGTTGCGAATAAGTAATCGTAATTTAAATTACCTAATGGATCTGGGACACCTTCTATAGTAACATAGACATCATTTTCGATCATTAATAAATCCCCGGCTTGACTATTAGGTCCGCCATAATTAATACCATTGGTCAAGCCTTCAAATTGAATACAAGAACTCACCATAACTTCGCATTCAGGTGCATCAATATCTTGCTGTAACCAGCAGTCTTCATCTTCGAGATCGTGAACAATAACTTGGATTGGTCCACCATTTCCACCAAAGGGACCCACTGTAATAAATAGATCATTATAAGAATAGTTGCCTTGGTTGACTCCATTCACCGTTACGTAAAAAGAGTCACTGGTATTGGC
>CAYXQH010000536.1:0-4682 GCA_964467425.1 uncultured Saprospiraceae bacterium | reverse complement strand
CTCTTCAAAATACAATACACTAACATCACAATCTATCTTTTATGAAAAATTTTAAATGTATTTTTCCAATAATATTATTTTTAATATATATCAATTCTTTAGCGCAAAACACCATACCTATTCCTTTCTTACAGCCTTATGACAGTTATCGATATGGAAATCAACCAGTATACAATACTTTAGAAACTTATGCTCCATTCTACATTAATGGCCCAGAAAACTTATGTCCTCAGAAACAACAAATACTTGATGCTGAAAACTATAGTTGGGCAATAACACCAAGAGCTAACCCCATTAAAGGAAACGCATTAAAATTAACCGTTCATCCAGGTGACCACCCATGTAAAGCACACCCTCCCAGAACTAGAGCAGAGACTTTATTCAAATTACCAAACGAAAATAATACAGATACTTATATAAGATGGGATGTATTTATCCCTGATAATCATGAATTTACGGATACAATACCAAGTGGTGGTGGTCCGTTAGGATCAGGAGATGCTGCATATCATAAAATATTTCAAATGGCTTCTCGATTTGGAGATTTCACCTATCCTTTGGTTGGATTAGACTATTACTTTGATGATATTGATATGTCTTCGAATGTACGAGATTTAAGATTTTTAATCATTTCATCAAATGATGTTAATACAAGAATAAGACTACATATTAATAATGCTATAAGAAAAGGGGAATGGAACGAAATAACCTATAGAAGCTATATGTCAAACAATGAAAATCTTGGCGAAGTTCAAATTTGGATTAACGGAAATCCTGTGATACTTGACCCAGTAGCTAATCCCAATCCCTCTCAAGGAGTACATCAATGCATTGTAGGAAATGACCCTACAGTAGCACCATTTAAAGCAAATATTGCAACCAAGGCACTTTCTGATGGAAATAATTTTAAATTCGGCCATTATAGAAGGCATTTTAATAACACAAGTCATTCGATATATATTGATAACGTCAAAGTCACTCATAATTTTCCTCCAACAGAAATACCCATACAATTGCTAAGTCAATATTGTGATCAGCAAATTGATATTTCTGATCAAAATATTGAATGTGAACAGGTAACAGGTGCTACCAATTATAAATTTAGATTTGGAAAAGATGGAGATTATAGAGATTATAATTGGGTTGATAGCGCTAGTCCAAGAATTAATTTATTAGACTATGCCTTTCTTCAACCTGGAGAAACCTATAATGTTCAGGTAAGAGCGCAAGGAAATGGTTTTGATTTTAATTATGGTGAGATCTGTACCATTACTACGGCAAAGCATACTAAATTAAGAAGTGTTGATTGTGATAATCTTAATTCTCAAGAATTTAATGGTCAGATAGGAGCATTAAAAGTCCATAATGCTACCAATTATAAATTTAGATTTCAACGGTTTGGAGAACCTACAAGATATTTTGATAGTCCAAATACTTTTATGACTCCATCTTCTGTCTCTGGTTTATCTTATTATAAAGAATATATCGTTGATGTTAGGGCTTCGGGTATAGGTTTTGATTTTAATTATGGAGAGACGTGTACTATAAAATTTGATAATCAATTTATCACTAGATCTCAATCAAATACAAGGATTTATCCAAATCCAACTTCAGACCAATTAAATATTAAATCTGAACAACAAATTCAATCTATTCGAGTAGTCGATGTTTTTGGGAACCTAAAAAAAGTTGACGTTTTAAATAATTTTTCTGGTGTTAATACCCAAAAGCTATCCAAGGGACTATACTTTATACAAATAAATTATGGAGACTATCAAGAGCATTTATCTTTTGTTAAAGATTAAGGATATTTTAAATGAACAGAATTTGATTCCACTATTAATCTAAATCACAGTATAAAATGACAAAAGGAAGAATTTTTATAATACTATTTAGCCTTTGCGCAATAGTAATACAAGCACAAACGACATATTATATTGATAATACATCAGGGAATGATTCTAATTCTGGACAGTCTGATCAAACAGCCTGGAAAACATTAGGCAAAGTTGAGAGCTATAGCAATAATCCAGGTTTTTTACCGGGTGATAAAATTCTTTTTAAACGAGGGGAAGTTTGGCAAGGAGAATCCTTAAATTTCAAGTCGTCTGGAACCCAAGAGCTTCCTATAACAATGGGTGCCTATAGTTTTGGAAGTAAACCTATTATTTCTGCAGTAAGTGAGATTTCTGGGTATAATTGGGTACTTGATACACCAAATACAAACATTTATAAAACTTCTCAAGAAGTAAATAATCCAGGTAGGATATTTATTGACTCCAATGGGAATAGTGCGGTTGATCATGGAGAAGAAATTCTTAAAGCTTATGATAGGGGTAATTTAGGACTCTTAACCTATTCTAAGGTAGGTAACGATCCATTAGACCCATTTGATCCCTTAGAGCCTTTGGATCAAGACCGGTGGTATTGGGATGGAACAGAAAGAGTTTTATATCTATATACAGAGCAACATCCAAATAACTTATCTATCTTAAAAAGTACAAACGAAAATGATAGATTTTTTCATATAGATTTTATAAACCAACATGACATATTGATTGAAAATATTAATTTTCAAGGAGGTGTAAACTGTATATACATAGGGACCAGAGGAAATATCTCAAAGACCAATGGTAATTATAACTCTTACAATATCAAAATAACTAATTGTAATATAGGAGCATATAGTTCTGCTCCAATTACGATGAGAGGAGTAAACAATATTATTATTGAAGATAATCATTTCCATTCTGAATATTTTTTAAATGCAGGTCTCACAGCAATTGATATTGATATCGATTCTCCACACATCTCTGGCTCTGATTTTAGAGGAGTTGATGATGCCATTAGAATTCGAGATGAAGGAATTAATTGTCTAATCAGTGAAAATACTTTTTACAACTGGTCGCATAATGCAGTTCAATTAGAAAACAAAACTACTGTAGCGTTTGATGGTGTAAAAAACAATAAAATACTACATAACTATATTAGCGCTGGAGATGATCTATCATATTCAAGAGCATTCGGTGTACAAGGGATAACCAATGGCGTCACATATAATGAAATTGCCTACAATACCGTTGTCAATACTTCTATCCAATCACAAATTGCAGGAGAACACAATAGCATTCATCATAATATATTTAATGGGATGACGCAATCAAGACTTAGACCTTCAGGGTTTACTTATGCCATAAATGTTCAAAACAATCAATTAGATTATGAAGCGAAAAACAACAATTTTGATAATAACTTGATTATTGATTGTGCAGATGGTGGCATTATTATAAATAATCCTTTTATAAATAGAAATCCGATTGAATATAATTCCTTCAGAAACAATGTTATATACAATTGTGGAAAAGACAATAATGGGATTGGGATAACAATAGTTGAACCTTTTCCTAATCTTGATCCAAGTGAGGTTAAAAATAATTTTTATTTAAATAATCTAATATACAGCTTTGATGATCAGGGAAATCAGATGGATACTACTGTTAGTTATCACGAGCAAACATTCACTATAAGTGATTTTGAAAATAATCTGATTAATGGAGATAATGCCAGTGATAATGTTGCATTAGATCCAGATTTTGAAGACGCTACATTTTCGAATGGTAATTATCATTTCAACCCATCTTCTCCTTGCAATGAATCAGGAAATATAGGAGTTCAATCAGAAAATTACAATATGGACTTTTATGGAGCTTTATTTCCAAACCAACTCCCAGATATTGGGCATGAAGAGATCAGTCCAAAACGAACAAAACTTCATACTGAATATTGTAATGAGGTATTAGAAATTGATGAAGGCGTAATAGAATGTTTCCCCATATTTGATGCACATCATTATAAATTCAGGTTTGTAAATAATCAGAATCCACAAGATGTATTTTATTATAATACAAATGTTTCAGGTCATCAACCAGATTTAAACCAAATGAATGTGTTCGAAAGAAGTTGGGCTGTAGCAAAAGAATCCTATTCAGTTACTGTTCGGGCTTTATTAAATCCAGAGGAAACACAAGGTTATAGTTATGGAGAGGAATGTATAATAACTATACCACATCTTACAAAACTAACAGATGAATTCTGTGATAAAGAACTTGATATAAATAATAGTTTATTAGAATGCTATCCCATTGTTGGGGCAAATAGATATCTTTTTAATATTGTAAATACTGAGAATGGAACTCAGTATTGGTATAATAACTATACATCTAATACGATGGATATATCTAGTCAAGCCTGGTTTCAAACTGATGTAGCATATAATATTAGAGTAAGAGCGTTTACTAATGAATACCCTAATGGATTTTCATATGGTGATATTTGTCAGGTGAAATACGAAATCCCTTTTATTATAACAACTAGATCCCAATCAAATACAAGAATTTATCCAAATCCAACTTCGAATAGATTAAATATTAAATCTGAACAACAAATTCAATCCATTCAAGTCGTCGATGTTTTTGGGAACTTAAAAAGAGTTGATGTTTTAAATGATTTTTCTGGAATTAACACGCAAAAGCTATCCAAGGGGCTATACTTTATACAAATAAATTATGGAGACTATCAGGAACATCTATCTTTTGTTAAAGATTAAGAGACTAAATCTCATGACAAGTGCAAATTACAACTATTGATGAAGTCATATCAATTCTAGATGATATCATTCTTAC
>CAYXQH010000535.1:0-4685 GCA_964467425.1 uncultured Saprospiraceae bacterium | reverse complement strand
AATAATTAAGAATGTGGAATTAAGAATAGGTTTTATTCTTCATTCCACATTTCTAATTTTATATTAAAATGCAATAACCGAATAAGAGCGTAGTCTCCGAAAAGTGTTGCGAAGTTCATTAATTTTAAAATCAAAAGAAGATGAGACACGGTAAAAAACACAACCATCTCGGGCGTAAAACCGCACATCGTAAAGCACTTCTAAGAAATCTTGGAATTGCCTTGGTTACACATAAAAGAATCAATACGACATTAGCGAAAGCTAAAGCATTGAGACTTTTCATTGAACCAATTATTACAAAATCAAAAACGGATACTACACACTCTAGAAGAGTTGTTTTTTCTTATCTGCAAAATAAAGAAGCAGTCAAAGAACTTTTTGGTCCTGTTTCCGCTAAAGTAGGAGATCGACCAGGTGGTTATGTCCGGATTATTAAAACCGGATTTAGAAGAAGTGATGCTTCTGAAATGGCGATGATCGAATTGGTTGATTTTAATGAAGTATTATTGAATAGCAAAGATAGTTCTAAAGGTAAAAAACGTCGTACGCGTCGTGGTGGTAAGAAAGCAGCAGTTGCAGCCGCAGCTGTAGCAGCACCAATTGTTGCTGAAGTAGAAGAGATAGCAAAAGACGAAGAAGAATAGTGTGCCTTTAAATCAAAATATATAAAAGCGATATCATTTTATGGTATCGCTTTTTTGATTTTAGGGAGAAGTGAGCGCACATTTTAATTGGATAATTGAATGTAGCTAACTATAAAATGATTTTCAAGGCAAAAAGGAATGCTAATTTTAAGGAATAAATATTATTGGAGGTCTTTGTGCTTCATTCCTTTTTCTATACCCTAAATTAATATTATATTTGCGGAGACCTCATATTATTTAATTTACCACAGAAATAGTTTATTGAATGAGTGATTTTCAACCACAACCTGCAGTTTTATTACTAGAAGATGGAACGCTTTTTAAAGGAAGATCTGCCGGAAAAATTGGAACCACCACTGGAGAGATTTGCTTTAACACCGGAATGACAGGATATCAGGAAGTATTTACTGATCCTTCTTATTTCGGACAGTTATTAGTAACCACCAACGCCCATATTGGTAACTACGGAACGAAAAACCAGGAAACAGAATCTGAAAAGATTATGATTTCAGGTTTGATTTGTAAAAACTTCACGAATAATTTTTCAAGGAAGGTAGCAGATCAATCGATTCAAGAGTATTTTGAAAATGAAAACCTTGTAGGGATTTCTGATGTAGATACACGTGCCATCGTTCGTCATATCCGAGATAAAGGAGCGATGAATGCCATTATTTCTTCTGAAATTCTCGATGTTGATGAGCTGAAAAAAATGCTTGCAAAAGTTCCTTCTATGGCCGGTTTAGAGTTGGCTTCAAAAGTGAGCACAGAGAAACCGTATTTCATCGGTGATCCACATGCTAATTATAAAGTAGCAGTGTTGGACTTTGGTGTTAAGAAAAATATTCTTAGATGTATGAGCGATCGCGGATGTTATTTAAAAGTATATCCTGCGAAGACTTCATTCGAAGAAATAAAAGCCTGGAATCCAGATGGATATTTTTTATCTAATGGCCCCGGTGATCCAGCCTCCATGGATTATGCGATAGCAACAGCAAAACAAATTTTAATTCAAGATAAACCACTCTTTGGAATTTGTCTTGGACATCAACTGTTAGCACTTTCTGTAGATATTCCAACCTACAAAATGCATAATGGACATAGAGGTATTAATCATCCTGTTAAAAACCTAATGACAGGGAAAGGAGAAATTACTAGTCAAAACCACGGCTTTGGAGTGAGTCCGGACGCTATAAAAAGTAGTACGGATAAAGTAGAAATTACACACGTTAATCTAAACGACGATACAATAGAAGGAATCAGATTAAAGCAGCATAAAGCTTTTTCTGTTCAATACCATCCGGAAGCATCACCGGGCCCGCATGATGCACGCTATCTATTTGATTCATTTGTTCAAATGATTGCAGATGATAAGAATAATACACTAACCAATGCGACCGTAACCACTTCAAAAAAAATCATCAATGAGTGAAATTATTGACATTAGATCGCGAGAAATTTTAGATTCTCGAGGTAATCCTACGGTTGAGGTAGAAGTATTAACCTCTGAAGGAGCAATGGGACGCGCAGCAGTTCCATCCGGTGCTTCCACAGGAAAATATGAAGCTGTAGAATTGAGAGATGGAGATAAATCTCGATTTCTAGGAAAAGGCGTTTTAAATGCCTGTAAAAATATTGAAGAAGTTATCCGTGAAGGATTGATAGGTGTTGAAATTTCAGACCAAATCTATATCGATGATTTGATGCTTGAAATGGACGGAACACCCAATAAATCTAAATTAGGCGCTAATGCTATATTAGGTGTTTCTTTAGCAGTCGCAAAAGCTGCAGCTGAAGAATTTGGACAACCATTGTATCGGTATATCGGAGGCGTTAATGCCCATGTACTTCCTGTTCCTATGATGAATATTATTAATGGTGGATCACATGCCGATAATAGCATCGATTTTCAAGAGTTTATGATTATGCCAGTTGGAGCAGATTTTTTCTCTGAAGCGCTTCAAATGGGTGTTGAAGTTTTTCACCATCTAAAATCTGTTTTAAAAAGTAAGGGCTACTCTACGAATGTCGGAGATGAAGGTGGATTTGCTCCCAATATCAAATCTAATCAGGAAGCGATTGAAACCGTTTTACAAGCGATTGAAAAAGCAGGCTATAAGCCAGGGGAAGAAGTGTTAATTGCAATGGATGCTGCAGTTTCCGAGTTTTACCTTCCAGAAGAGAAAGTGTACCATTTTCATAAATCAACAGGCGATAAATTGACTTCTGATGATATGGTAGCTTATTGGAAAGATTGGGTTAGTAAATATCCAATTCTATCTATTGAAGATGGACTTGATGAGGATGATTGGGATGGATGGGCAAAATTGACTAAAGAGCTTGGTGATAAAGTGCAGTTAGTAGGTGATGATTTATTTGTTACCAATACTACTCGTTTGCAAAGAGGGATTAGTGAAGATGTAGCAAATTCTATTCTTATAAAAGTGAATCAAATTGGTACTTTATCGGAAACGATCGATGCCGTAAACCTTGCGACGAGAAATTCGTATACAAGTGTGATGAGCCATAGATCTGGCGAAACAGAAGATACCACTATTGCTGATTTGGCTGTAGCTTTGAATACAGGACAGATAAAAACAGGTTCTGCTTCTCGTTCTGATCGGGTGGCTAAATACAATCAGTTACTGAGAATAGAAGAAGAACTTGGTGATTCTGGAATTTACCCAGGTAAGGCTTTGCTTGGGCAATAAAAAAGTTAACAAGTGAGCAAAGGAGTTTTTGTTAACTTATTTACTTGCTAACTTTGTTACTTAACTTTTTATTATGGCTGTTAGAAATAATCCATTTAAACCTTTTACAAGAAAGATTCCGACTCCTTTAAAGAATAAATATTTTATAGGATTGGCTATTTTTGTTGCATGGATGGTGTTTTTTGATAAGCACGATGTTTTGACACAATGGCATCTCCAGCAAACTTTAAACAAAATGGAGGACGATCGCATTTATTATAAAGATAAGATTAAAGAAGCGCATCAGGATCGAATGGATATTCAACTGAATAAAGAAAAGTTTGCCAGAGAAAAATATTATTTACAAAAAAGCAATGAAGATGTCTTCATCATGGTAGATCCAAAGGAAGGCAATTAGCATAAAACAATTTAAACTACAATACAAAAATGGCTGTACTCGTAACTAAGAAATCTAATATAATCGTCCAGGGTTTTACTGGAAAAGAAGGTACTTTTCATGCCGGTCAAATGATTGAATATGGAACGAACGTTGTAGGAGGTGTAACACCTGGAAAAGGAGGGATGACACATTTGGATAAACCTGTGTTTAATACAGTAGCAGAAGCAGTGGATAAAGTAAATGCGGACACGTCCATCATTTTTGTTCCACCGCCATTTGCAGCAGATGCAATTATGGAAGCGGCAGCAGCAGGAATCAAAGTGATCATTTGTATCACAGAGGGTATTCCTGTTCAGGATATGGTAAAAGTAAAAGCATATATCGAAGATATTGATTGCCGATTAGTAGGACCGAATTGCCCAGGTGTAATGACGCCAGGAGAAGCTAAGGTAGGGATCATGCCTGGATTTATTCATAACCCAGGAAGAATTGGTATCGTTTCAAGATCTGGGACGCTAACCTACGAAGCTGTTGATCAGGTAACTAAGGCTGGTATGGGACAATCCACCTGCATTGGTATCGGAGGAGATCCAATCGTTGGTACTACAACACTTGATGCTGTTCGATTATTAATGGAAGATCCAGATACGGACGGTATCGTGATGATTGGAGAAATCGGCGGTAGTATGGAAGCTGATGCGGCACGATGGGTGAAAGCAAATGCTACAAAACCTGTTGTTGGATTCATTGCTGGTCAAACTGCTCCTAAAGGTCGAACAATGGGACACGCAGGTGCAATTATTGGCGGCGCTGATGATACTGCTGAAGCAAAGATGAAGATTATGGCTGAATGTGGTATCCACGTTGTAAAATCACCAGCTAAAATTGGAGAGACGATGTTAAATGCTCTAAAAACGCAAGAAGTTTCCTAGTAAAAATAAAAACTCCACACTA
>CAYXQH010000534.1:0-4686 GCA_964467425.1 uncultured Saprospiraceae bacterium | reverse complement strand
TAGAACCTTGATTGAATACAGTGATAGTGAAAGTCACTTGCTCACCTGTATAAACTCGTTCGTCTTCTCCTGCAGCTAATTCTTTGCGTAAAGCTAAATCAAACTCGTCGGTTGTGATACGAGCGGTACATTGAACCGAATTGCTACATGGGTCTGTAACAGTAAGTGTAACTGTAGTTCTTCCTACATCACTAAATGTGAAATTGGTTTGGCTCAATGAAAAATCAAGATTTCCTTGTTGAGCACAATTATCAGTTGCTCCGCAATTTACATCACTAGGAGAAATGGAAGCTTGACCGTTGGCGTCTAATTGAATAGACACATCTTGACAACAAACATCAGGATCTTCTGTGTCAGAAACATTAATTGTTTGGGTAAAAGAGCGACTATTACCACAAGGATCTTCAATATTCCAAGTTCGAGTAATTACATAATTGTAAAAATTACAATTGTTTGGATCATTACTTTGGGTTGAAGTTTCATTGAAATCAACAGTCACTCTTGATTCACAATTATCATTAGCTGTGACATTAGCTGAATTTGGCACATTTTCACAACTTACATCTATATTACTTTGAGGCAAGCCTACAAAATTAGGTCTTGTAACATCTTGAACCGTAATTACTTGTTGCTCAGAACGAATGTTTCCACATTCATCAGAAGCAATCCAAGTTCTGGTTATTCTATAATTGTAAAAGTTACAATCATCTGGATTATTTCCTTGTGTATCCGTTTCTTCAAATTGAACAGGGACATTGCTATCGCAATTGTCACGTGCTGTTACGCTTGGTGGGTTTGGTATATTATCTTGACAGTTTAGCGTAACATTACCAGGAACGCCCGACAATGTTGGTCGAGTATTATCATTAACCGTAATGATTTGGATATGTTGAGCCACATTTCCACACTCATCTTCTGTGCGCCATCTACGCTCTATAGTTCCACAACCTTCGTTTGTATTATCAGTTTCTCTGAATTCAACTTGTAGGTTGCTTGAACAATTGTCCGTTGCTCTGACATTTGGAGCATTTGGAATATTTTCACAGGAAACAGAAGTGTTTGAAGGAGTAGGGCTCAATTGAGGATTTACATCATCCGTAAGGTCAATGAAAACTGTTGCCCTATCACAACATTGTGTTTGTGGTGCAGTACATGAAGTATTAGTTAAAGAAATCGCGCCTACCCCAAATGAATCTCCATCAGGAGTCGGAGAACAAACTCTAACTGAAACTACATCAACGCCACCAGGAACGTTAGGTACGGTAACATTGAATTCGCCCGCACCATTTCCTGCGTTTGCAGTAGACAATGTTTCATTTATAACAATACCACCAGCAGTCACTCTCAAAGTAACTGGTCGTGGAGCATTATCTTTTTCATGAATAGGAACCGTAACTATCACATCTCGATTGGTCGTTGAAATCGGAATAGGCAAATCTTCAGTAAAGCAATCTGCGTTTCCATTGTTATGAAAAAACTCTCTATTACTTAGAACTAATGAAGAGGTAAAACCAGATTGAATTCTTTCTACATATAAAGCTCCACTTTCTGGTACACAACCAGCAGGATAAGAAATATTAACACTATTTCCATTAATTGAATTAAGAAATACCCTAAAAACCTTCTCTCTTTGCGGCACACCAGATGTGTTTGTAATATTAATTCCGGAAACCGTATTACCCTCTATTTGAATTGAGTTTATATCATCGATGTCTGGACAAGCAACTACATCAAACCAAATTTCAACCAAGATTCTCTCAAAGTTGGTGGGATCTGGAACTGGTAAAGCAGTATTTCCATCTAATAAACCATAGGTGTAAACATCTATTTTTCTATTAGAACCACAATCGTTAAAAATTTCAGCAGGAACTGAAGGACCACTTACTACAGGAACTTCATTACAAACTTCATATCGAAACTCATCGGTTCCGCAAAAACCTCCATTTGGAACAAAAGTAATTATACCTGAATTATTAATAGAAACAAACCCATTACTCGGTTGAGAAGAAATTCTGAAAGTTGGATTATCTAAATTTTGATCATTGGCAGAAACATTTTCATTAAAGTTAGTGCCAGGACATCCTGAATATGAATCGTTATTGGCGGTTGGCTCACATGTTAATTCAGCAGCTTCTTCAACCATTTCCATTGTTCTAATATGATTTAAACTATTAGATACAATCAGATCATCATTTTCTATCCGAGTAGAATCTGAGTATTTCTTTTCAGCTTTAGTACTTAAATCAAAAAAGAAACCTGAAACCACATCATCCCCTGTATTGCAGCTTAATTTGTCAAAAAGTAAGCAATCATTTACTGAATCAGAATGATTATTTCTTAATAGTGAAGTATCTGCATTGGCGATTCCAATACTGAAAAGAAAGGTATACAAAAGCAATAGATAATCGACTCTATAAGCATTTGCTTTTAAAGGGAGAGAAAAATTGAAAGAGTGTAAAATTTGTCTCATGTCAATCCTGGTTGGATAAGTTAATAATTAATATTTGAAATGTGCATAAACAACAAATAGCCTTCCTGCACAATGAGGAATGACTTCTTCGTTATCTTGGATTTAAAAAGTGTGTGTGAGACTTTACCAGTCGTCAGTGGGGGATAAAAGTTTAGTAACTAACTGGGTTTTGGACAAAAAAATAAAAGAGCGTACCCTAATGGGTACACGAAATATATTTTCTAATAACTAAAATTACGTCGTTAGATTTATGACTACGAAACGAGTCACAAAGGGGGGTGGGAATATCAATATTTGATTCTACAAATATACGACATAAATAAAAGGTTGTCACGCATCCAAATATTTACACTTTTAATTAAAAAAAAATCTTCTTAATAAACTAAGTCTAATAAAGCATAAACAACTGAAAATCAAACAATTAAGTCGCATACAACAGAATGCATTAAAATAAAAAAAATGTCAATTTTAATGCCCTTTGAAATTAAACATTTCACAAAGAATCTAAAAGAACTAGGTAATTGATACCCAATAGTTTTAGAAAAAATGATTTAATGTTCAATCCTGAGGGAAAAAACTTGGGGAGAAAGACAATAAAAAACCTTAATTTTCCGAATCAAATAAACTCCTCTAAATCAAATATCATGTTTTCAAAAAAACATGAATCCACAATTTCAGTACTGGAAAAAGTTCTTTAAAACAATTATTTTAATTACAATAACCAAGCCGTAAACGAAGTACCGATGTTAATAAATTTAAAATACCCGTTTTTTGTAATGTCACTTTTGACGATAATAATTTTCATTAATTGTAACCCAAAAGAAAATAACTCCACCGCCAATAGTAAGATAGAGGAGGCTACTCCAATGGCATATGCGATTGCGATCCATGGCGGTGCTGGTACCATTCTTAAAAAGAATATGACGCCAGAAAAAGAGCAAAATTATTTACAAGCATTGGAACAAGCATTGGCTACTGGAGAAAAAATGCTGAAAGAAGGCGCTGAAGGATTGGATGTAATCGAAGCTGTAATTATGCAACTCGAAAATAATCCGTTATTCAATGCAGGGAAAGGTGCCGTTTTTAACCATGAAGGAAAAAATGAATTGGACGCCTCTATCATGGAAGGAAAAACGATGAACGCAGGAGCAGTCGGTGGAGTCACTATTTTGAAAAATCCAATCAAAACGGCAAGGGCAGTCATGGAACAAACCAAGCATGTTTTATTGGTTGGAAAAGGAGCGGAGCAATTCGCCAAAGAAATTGGTCATGAAACAGTATCACCCGATTACTTTCGCAATCAAAAGCGACTCGATGCACTCGAACGCGCCAAAGCGAAAGAAAAAGCAACAGGCGCCATTGACATTCAAGGGGAAGATTTTAAATTTGGAACGGTCGGTTGTGCTGTTTTGGATAAAAACGGAAACCTTGCTGCCGGCACTTCAACTGGAGGCATGACCAACAAACGATGGAATCGCATCGGTGACTCCCCTATTATCGGAGCGGGAACTTATGCTAATAATAATACTTGTGCAGTTTCTGCTACTGGTCATGGTGAATTTTTCATTCGATATGCTGTTGCTCATGATATTTCTGCGCGTATGGAGTATTTAGGCGAGTCTCTAAAAGAAGCTGCTAACCACATCGTCAACAAAAAATTAGTCGAGAAAGGTGGTTCTGGTGGCATCATTTCAGTTGATAAATTTGGAAATATCGCTTTGCCACATAATTCGGCTGGAATGTATCGTGCTTGGGCGAATCCTGAGGGGCGAGGGGTGAGGATTTATGCGGATTCTGATTATTGAGGGGTTTCTGTTGCCGAGTTGCCATGGTTGCCAGTTGCGCGAGCGGCTTGCTCGGAGCGATTTAGTGGAACGCGGATTAGACGGATTTAACGGATTTTCGCGGATTTTTAAAGCGTGCTTTGTGCGCATTGTTGCTGCTCACGTCATTTTTGTCTGAAACAGGATTTTCAGGATTATAGGATTTCCAGAATTAGATCGAGGTCCACCAATAAAATCCGTTCAAATCATAATCCATCCGTCAAATCCGTGTCCTAATTATGCCGCTCCGTGAAAAAAATCCGCGACCATCCGCGTGAATCCGCCAAATCTGTGTTCCTCTGAATCGCTCACGTCCTTTTGTCTGAATCAGGATTCACAGAATTATAGGATTTCCAGAATTAGATCGAGGTTCACCAAAAAAATCCGTAAAAA
>CAYXQH010000533.1:0-4689 GCA_964467425.1 uncultured Saprospiraceae bacterium | reverse complement strand
GTTAATTTATAATTGTCTGCACTCAGATTTTGAATCATGGGAGTAGTTGTGCCGTTGCTCCATAAGTATTGATAAGGAGGAGTGCCTCCATTTACAGCAGAAGTTATTTGCCCATCCGAACTTCCAGTGCACGTGATACTATCTTGAATCGAAAGTTGGAGACTTAAAATAGGTGGTTCTAAAATTTCAATACTATCAACTAAAGAACAATTTTTTTGATCCGTTAACGTGACATAATACATTCCGGCAGAAAGCATGCTGGAATCTAAAAGTACCGATTGATTCCAGTCCAATTGGTAGGGTGCTGAGCCTCCTGAAATACTCGCCTGTATTTTTCCATTAGAGGTCCCTGCACATGAAGTAAGTGTTGAATTTAACTGCAAATTTATTGGAGTAGGAGCTGGGATGATTATTTGTTTTGAAACAGTACAAGTTTGCGCATCCGTAACAGTTACTTGATAAGCGCCTGCACCTAAAGATTGAACTTGTTGAAGATTACTGCCAGTATTCCAGGAGTAGGAGAAAGGCGCTATCCCTCCAGAAGTCGAAATAGTTAAACTAGCATCACTCGCTCCACCGCAGCTAATTGAATCTAAACTAATATTAAAATCAAATCCACTCCCAATGGTTTCCGAAAAAGTAGTACTGCATCCAGAATAATCTGTAACCGTTAAGGTATAATCACCCGTGCATAAATTATTGAGAGTAGCGGTTGTTTCTCCATTCGACCATTGATATAAAAAACTACCATCAGGAAAAGGAATGCCTCCTGAAATCGTGGCTTCAATAATTCCTGTGCAAGAAGCACTACATGCTGGCGTCAAATTCATCGAAGCTAAAATGAATGGACTATTGATAATTTCAATAGTTTGACTCCAGTCTTCACATTGTGTATTATTATTTAGACCATAAAGTTGATACGTTCCCGGATCCAAGGTATTCAAAACACTATCTTTTTTTTCTGGAAGGAGATTTCCATCTTTATACCATTGGAATAAAACAGGCTGATTAGTAGTTGAGCTCAAATAAATGGAATCTGGACCACAGATGTAAATAGTATCCGCCTGATTAATGGTCACTTCAGGATTCGCTACATTAAAAATACTAACCACAGGAGTAAAAGAATCATCACAAGCGTTTTCTACATAAGCTCTGAATACGCCTTCTTGGTTTGTACTGTAGGAGGCAGAAGTAGCGCCGATTATACTATCATTATTTCTAAACCATTGATAATTAAATGAAGGACTTGTTGGGTTTACTGTCAATGTTACATTTGAAGTAGATTGTCCATCGCAGTAATAAATGTCATTGGCAGGAGTTAAACTTGCGCCTGCAACGGTTTGTTGCACTTCGATTCTTTCAGAGCAAGTACTTCTGCATCCGGTAATTGTATCCATAACTATAGCTGAATAATATCCAGGCAAACCAGCAATTAGAGAAGTTCCATGTTGATCATTTATTTTATAAGAGTTACTTGTTGAACAATGAGAATAGTTAGGATTTCTATACCAATGAACTACCAAATGACTATCCGGGTTTGGGAAATCAAGGGTCAATGTCGCAGGTAAACAAATTGGACCAGAAGGACTAATCAGTGGAGGTTCGAGACTTTCACTGATGTGAACGGCATCGGATGTAAAGTCCCCACATGCATTTTTAACTCGCAGTGTATAAGTGCCTGCTTTATTAACGGAATATTGGGCATCATAGCCAGCAGACCGCACCAAACTATCTCCTAAGTACCAAAAAACACTATCCAAATGGCAAGAGGAAATACCTTGCGATCGTAAAGTTGTAGGGGCGCAGCTTGTTCCTATTATATCAATTATAGGAGTCAAGGTATCATGAAATTCAATATCAATAGATCGGGAAGAACATCCTTCTCTTGTAGTTAATCTTACATCAACACATCCAGCTATTGCATCGTAACTTACAGCTGCTGAATCATAACCTATGATATCCGAAGAAGGATGAGGAAGATCAAACCGAATCAAAGAACTATCGTTTGCATCAGGATGTGAAACGGATAGTAATAAACTGTCAAGGTTATAAATGCAAATAGGAGAGGAGGATGGATTTACCCAAATAGGAGGTTGGGTAGGCCTTATTCGAACTTCAACAGTATTGGATACAATGACACAATTTCCGTTGTCCACTTCGACATGATAGGTGCCATCTTCTGTTGTATTAAGATAACCATAAGCATTTGTAGATACCTGTGTTCCATTTTTAAACCAATTATAAGTCACTCCAGGAAGACTTTCAGAACAAGAACCGCAATGTGGTATTCTCGCTCTTATTCTGACTTGACTACAACCAACCACCGTATCTTGTGCTAAACAGCTTTCATCATAATCTACATGATAATCATTCAATCGAACGGTGTCAAATAAAATAAATTTTTTCGTTTCAGAATATACTGTACAGCCTGTAAAAGTATTCTGAACTGCTATTCTGTAGCAACCTGGTTCTGTTACCGTATAACTTGAGTTGATAGCTCCGGAAATATCTTCAAAATCTTTTTGCCATTGAAAAGTTGCACCGCAAAATCCATCCGTGCTAATCATATAATTAATTGGTTCACCCAAACAATACAATTCATTGTCAGGACCTTCATTTATATTGGAAGGGTGTGGTAATTCATTTTCGTCAAGAGAAGAACCAAATCCGCAAAGAGGCCGAACCCATGAAACCTCATCTGGAATCGAAGTCGATAGATCCGTACAATTGTTTCCATTATTAATCTGAACATGGTATGTTGCGCCATTCGAGCCTGGGTCAGGTACATTATAAAACCTTCCGCTTGTACTCGAAACGGAGTTTCCATTTTTGAGCCATTCATAATTTGAATACCCAGGAGGGGCAATAAGTTGAACAGCGCAGCTATCTTCTTTAAAATGATGTCTATTATGTTGATTGTAATTGCTGCACCAAAATTGCTCAAAGAATGTTGCATTTTCTGTACTGTGAATAATAATAGGAACAGAAGGACAAGTGATTTCAAATACACCTAAAAATGCATTTATACCAGCAGCATTTGGGATTGCTAAATAGGCATCGGAAGGAACAGGAAGGTCTGTACTTTCTGTCCTGCCAGCAATGATAACTTGACCGTTATCTTTAACGGCTATGCTATTCGCTGTTTCACTTCGCCATCCTCCATAATAACTGGACCAGTCTCGAGTTCCATTGGAATTAAATTTAAATAGAAAAGCATCTTGCTCACAATTTATAGTATTGTAAGTTTCCTGAACGGTGCGATGTGCAGGGAAATCTTCACTGGAGGTACTCCCAGAAACGTAAACGTTTTCTGAAGCATCGATGGTGATGCCTTCTGCCTTTTCATTTTGGTTGCCTCCCAGAAAAGTACTCCAGATGAGATTACTATTTGTATTTAATTTTGTTATAAAAGCTTCCTCGCCTCCTTGATAGAATGGTTGGAAAGCAGAGAGCGTTGGAAAATCACTTGTACTAAATGTACTTCCACAAACATACATTGATCCGTCTGATCCAAGTTCTAAATCATTTATAAGATCATCAAATTGCCCTCCTATAAAAGTTCCGCCAACCTGTTGGTTTAGGTTGTTATTAAAACCTATTAGTATTCCATCTCGATCTCCCAATGAATTCGGTTGTTGACCACTGAGACTTAAACTACTGTTTTTTGAATACCCCACGGCCCAGATATTTCCATTTCCATCTATTTCTATATCCTTGATATTATCTTGTACAGAATCTCCCCAAAAAGTTCCTGTTACATTTGAAAAATCGGAAGATATCTTTATGATAAAAGCATCTGCTTCTGTCCCGCCGCTAAAAGAGTTTTGAAATCCATTCGAAGAATCAAAGAAGTTGCCACTTTGCGTATTGCCTCCAATAAAAATATTCCCATCTGCATCAACTGCAATACCACCACCACCTCTAATTTGTTCATCTTTATTTCCACCAAGATACGAACTCATTAATAGCGTACCATCAGAATCATACTTTGCTACAAAAGCGTCAATGCCACCACCTCTTGTTGATTGAAATGCATTTAATAATGGAAAATTATCACTGTCGGTTATACCGGTAATATAAATATTTCCATCAGCATCAAAGGTCATTTTTCCATAATCAAAATTATCATTCTGACTTTTGTTTTCTGCATCAGAACCACCTAAGATTTTTGACCAGATGAGTTGTCCAGTCCCGTTGAATTTTACTAGCGTCGCATCAAAGCCTTGATTGATAGTCCGACCATAAGCGTATATGTTTCCTTCATTATCTATAGCTACATCATTGAATGCATTATTTGTTGCTTGACCATAATAGGTTGACCAGGAAAGACTAAGTGGTCCGGAAGATAATGATGTGGAAATGTTCCTCTGCTTTTTATAATTTATATCTTCTTCTTTGTGAAAACTAGGTCCATTACTATTAATCAAAAGGGCAAGAATTGGGAAAAGAATACTGATTAGAGTGTAGCTCGAAATCTTTTTTATAGAATTATTGTAATTCATCTGAGAGAGGGCTCGGAAGCTTTTTGTTTAATAATTGATCAATTGGAATTCTTACGAATAACTATTGCAATCATTGAGCCAGTTATAGTAGGATTAATTATAATATGTGAGCTATTTTTAAAGAATAAACTTGTTTTAATTACTTATATTTTATAAAAAGATGTATTTGTAGCTGATTATTTGATTC
>CAYXQH010000532.1:0-4724 GCA_964467425.1 uncultured Saprospiraceae bacterium | reverse complement strand
AATATCGATATGGATGCTACACCACTTACACCTGCTCTCGAAGTAAATGATGAGTTCTTATGTGAAGGTAGTATGCTGGAATTAAATAGTACAGCTTATACCGGAACTCCGGTAGAATACGAATGGTTCTTTGATGATGGAACTGGAGCAGTATCCATGGGTACTTCAGATATTCCTACATTCTTTATTGACAATATTACAGGAACTAATGCGGGGATTTACACCGTAATGGTTACCGTTGATGGTTGTCCATCATCCTTGTCGAATGCAATGGATATAGAAGTATTTGGAAATATAACTCCTCCAAATGCAGATAACAGTACAAGTGTAACAACTCCGGCTTGTGAAGGTGAAGCGGTGCAGTTAAATGTTCCGGTAATCGTTGGAGCGACTTACGAATGGTTTGGGCCAAATGGATTTTCCTCTACTCAACCTAATACAGTTATTCCAAATGTGAGCCTTATCGATGCAGGTAGTTACTATGCTATAATCGAGTTGAATGGTTGTGCAACAGTTATTTCCGCTTCAACACTAGTATATGTTCAGGAGGCTCCGGTAGCACCGACGATTTCTACAAACGGACCAATCTGTGAAGGTAGTGATATAGACTTATTTGTATCAAGTCCAATAAGTGTTCCTCCAGGAGTTACTATAACCTTTGATTGGTATTACGCGCCAACAAATGCACTGGTAGCAAGTACCACAACAGATGAAGTTACCTTATCTGGCTTGACAACCGCCAATGCAGGTAATTACTATGT
Source organism: uncultured Saprospiraceae bacterium (assembly GCA_964467425.1). GTDB lineage: Bacteria > Bacteroidota > Bacteroidia > Chitinophagales > Saprospiraceae > JAHDHW01. The sequence goes on along the minus strand of CAYXQH010000532.1, from coordinate 3,963 downwards.
AGTCATGACTGTTGGAGAATGTGCCGCACCTCTTTCTGAACCAATTATGGTAGAAGTGGATTTTGTGCCAAGTAATGAATCTGATGCAGGGGAAGATATCGACGTATGTGCAAGTACTGTAGTTTCACTTGATGCAGAAATACCTTCTATAGGTACTGGATTCTGGACATCTCCAACAGGAGGAGTCATTGCGAACCCTGATGAACATGACACAGAAGTGATCGATCTGGATGAAGGTACAAATATGTTTATATGGACACTATCCAATGGAGCTTGTACAGACTATGATCAGGATACGGTATTAGTGAATGTTACTTTAGTGCCAGTCGATGTAGCCTATGCTGGAGAAGATGAAGATTATTGTGGACAAGAATCTGTAGCATTGAGTGCTAATGTACCAACTACAGCGACAGGAGAATGGACACAATCACTTTCGCAGGAAAGCCAGGGTGTTACGATCGTAGATCCGAATGATCCGAATTCAATGATAACAGGTTTAGTAGAAGGAAATACGTATACGTTTAGCTGGACATTATCGCAAGGTGTTTGTGCTGAATTTGCAAATGATCAGGTGATTATTACGATTAATGAAGCACCAATTATTGCAGCACACGTTCCAGAACATTTGATCTATGCTTGTGGTGGAGTTACTGAAACGATTATTGCAACAGCACCATCTGTTGGTACGGGTCAGTGGTCTACCGACTCGGGAGCAACAATTGTTGATCCGAATAGCCCTATGGTTATAGTTGATGATATGGTTCCTGGTGAAAATATGTTTGTCTGGACCTTGTCGAATGGAGTTTGCGAAGATTATGATTCTGATACATTGGTAGTGATCGTCGAAGATGTACCAATTGCTAGTTCGGATGAATACATAGTTCCGTTCCGAGACAGTTTGATCGGAGAAGATATCATGGCAAATGATTTTGTAGGAAATATCTTCGATTGGACGATTACCGTTATTGAAGATCCACGAAATGGAACATTGACGAACGACTTATCCGATGGTATTATGGACTATGTGCCAAACACAGGGTTCTATGGTACTGATCAATATGTTTACGAATTGTGTAATGTCAACTGTCCGAATATGTGTGATACAACCGTAGTAACCATTCGGGTAGAAGTGGATAATAATGCAGATGGAGATTGTTGGGTGCCAAATGTTATGACACCAAACGGTGACCAAATGAATGATTTCTTTGAGATTCCATGTTTGGATCAATATCCAAATAACAGTATCAAAGTCTTCAATCGTTGGGGAGACAAGGTATATGAATCAGGTCCTTATAATAATGATTGGGCAGGTACTTTCAGAGGTGAACCACTTCCAGCAGGTACATATTTCTACATTATTGAATTAGATCCGGATACTAAACCATTACAAGGATTCTTTACATTGGTCCGATAACGAAAGATAGAAAATTCGTGCTACGGAGGTTTTGGTTTTCAAAAAATCCGTAGCACGAATAAAAAATACTGAAACTCGAATTTTTATTTTAAAACATCTTACAATTACATAGCCTGAATAGAAAAGAACTAAAATTAGTCAAAAAATACAGAGCGCTTTTTTGATAATAAAAAGAGTTTGTTTTTTGACAAATAATAAATCATTTAATTTTTATATCATGATTAAAAAGTTAATAAATCTTGTTGCTTTCTTACTGTTTTGCGTTTGTGTTCAGGCTCAGCATGACGTTCATTACACGATGTTTATGTTTAATAAGATCGCTATCAATCCTGCTTATGCAGGAAGCAAAGAGGTCTTTACAATGAGTGGACATTATAGAAACCAATGGCCTGGGATTAAAGGTGCTCCACAAACGTTTACCTTTTCAGCACACACTCCTTTATTCAAAAAAAGAACGGGAGTTGGAATATCTATCATTGCTGATAAAATTGGAATGGTAAACACCTACTATACGGATCTTTCTTATGCGTATAGAATAAAACTCGATAAGGAAACTACCTTGAGTGTTGGTCTGATGGCGCAACTACAATATGGTCGAATCAATTGGCAAGAGTCGGACCCGCTTGATGCAGGAGATAACTTCGTTCCAAGTGTAGGTTCTAATAAACTCAATCCAAATTTCGGAATGGGCGCTTATTACCAGGCGAAAAACTATTATCTGGGATTTTCTGTTCCTCGGATATTTAAAACAACAATTTATGATGATAATCCAATCGAATATGTTGGTTTAAATTCTATCAGAAGTTCTTATATCATGGGAGGTTTTGTAGCGCGATTGAGTAGGAATGTAAAACTCCAACCTGGTGTTTTATTGACGTACAATCCAAGTGCACCTTTTGAAATGGACTTGAACGCTAGTCTTGTGTTTATGGATCGATTTTGGGTCGGACTCTCTTATCGATTAGAAGACTCTATGGATGCGATTGTTCAGTTTCAAATCAGTCAGCAACTTAAAGCAGCTGTCGCCCTTGACTTTACTTTCTCTGAATTAAATAATTATTCTCCGGGTAGTTTTGAATTGATGCTTCAGTACTGCATGGTCACTTCAGGTGCGAAACTTAATAATATTCGATACTTCTTTTAATAGAGTACTAATAGATCATATTTGATTTAAAAATTTTAAGCAGATGAAATATTTACCAAATTTAGTCTTGATTGTTTTAATGATTACTTCTGTTTCACTTTACGGGCAGATGGACTTAGCTTTAGTCATTTCTGATGAAACAAGTGTTGAAAATGATTCGCTGAATCCACAAAATACCAATAGTGGTAAAAGCTCTGCTCTTTCTCATGCTACTAGTAAACGTGCAGAAAAAGATAAAAAGAAAGCGGACGAGATGTACGCAGACTTGGGTTATATGAGTTCAACAAAAATGTACAATCACCTGTCCAGCCGGGAGAAAAAAAGAATAGACGTTTTAGCGAAAATGGCGAATAGTTTTCGATTGAATCATGAAACAGAGGATGCAGAATATTGGTACTCTCGATTTATTCATCAAACGAATAACCCAACACATTTTTTACACTATGCACAGGTTTTGCAGAGTAACGAAAATTGTGAAGAAGCAATTGAATGGTATAAAAAATACCAGGAAGTCGCTGAAGAAGAAGATAAGGGCAATCGTGATTTTATAAAAGATTGTTCAGAGATTAATAATTTTATTGATCACACAAAAGTTAAACTCTATAATGTAGAAGCATTGAATACCGACCATCTTGATTTTTCTCCAATTCCTTATGGTGATGGAGTAGTGTTTACCTCTACACGAGGAACCGATGGTTTTTCTATGAACCTGGATCGCTGGACTGATGATAATTTTTCTGATCTTTTTTATGCAGAAATGAATGAGGAAGGCATGTTTGAAAAGCCGGTCCCTTTAATAGGAGATATCAATGCTAAATTTCATGATGGTGTGGCGACATTTAACAGAGGCCAATCAATCATGATTTTTACAAGAAATAATTATGATGGAAAAAGTAAGAAAGGATTAATTGACCTGAAAATTTATATGGCTATTAAAGACGAAGATGGGTACTGGTCAGAAGCGGAAGAACTTCCATTTAATAGTAATGAATTTACATCATGCCATCCAACCTTGACTAGAGATGGTCGTCGATTATACTTTGCATCTAACCGACCTGGTGGCTTTGGCGGTTTGGATATTTATACTTCTGAGTTTATCGGAGGTGATTGGCAAGAGCCAGTAAATCTTGGTTCGAAAGTCAATAGTTCAGGAAATGAAATTTTCCCTTTTATCGCAGATGATGAAGTTTTATACTATGCATCGAATGGACATAAAGGCTTAGGAGGCTTAGATGTTTTTATGGCTAAAAAAGATGAAGACAGTCCTGTTTCTAATGAAGAAGGTGCAACAGAATGGAATTTCCGACAAAACCTTGGGAAACCCTTCAATTCCAGAAAAGATGATTTTGGATTTTATATTAATAAGAAAAAAACAATGGGTTACCTTACTTCGAGCCGTAAAGGT
>CAYXQH010000531.1:0-4746 GCA_964467425.1 uncultured Saprospiraceae bacterium | reverse complement strand
GAAAATCATCAGATTTATCATTTAGAAAGTAATGGCGAAGCACTAGTCATTTTTGATAAAATCAAATTGGCGCGGACGGATGAAACAATTGCGTTTATAGATTATGGTAAAGAATTAGCCACGCTCCTGGATGGAAAGACAACATAATCTAAAATAAACAATCTTACTTATTCACCTGACTACCTGACTACCTGACTACCTGACTACCTGACTACCTGACTACCTGACTACCTTGAGCAAATCAATTCTGTACTAAAAAAAATTACTTTACAATAACAATCGCTGATTGGACAACCCTTTTTTCGACCAATAAAGAGACCTGGTAAATACCTGGCTCTAAAATAAAATGAAGTTGTTCCATCGCATTACTTTGCGACGTAGATTGTTCCGTTCGAACTACTTGCCCAAGACTATTCGTAATATTCACTTGCCATGCTTCGAAGTTAGGAAGACTAAAGTTGGCTTTGAAATTTCCATCATTGGGATTAGGACTCACCTGAAATTGATATTGTTTATTGAATTCATGCGTATTAATGATTTGATCCACTGTAATCGTTTGTACTTGTGTACAATCATTAGCATCGGTGACCGTAACTATATAATCTCCAAAACTTAAACCACTAAGGGTGTTTCCCGTTTCGTTAGGATCAAAATCCCAGGCATAAGTATAAGGCGCTTGACCTCCGGTGACTTGTACTGAAATTGTTCCATCCATCATTTGATTCATATCGTGGGTAACATCTATAGTTAAAATAATTTCATCGGGTGCCTCTAAAATCACTTCTAGCGTATCTTTACAATTTTTATTATCTGTAACCGTAAGAAGATAATTGCCTGGTGCCAGGTTATACTGATTTGCGGTGAAAACCGAATTACTCCATTCGTAAAAATAAACTGGCGTTCCTCCTTCTACTGTTGTTTCAATGACTCCATCATCTATACCGAAACAGTTTACTGGCTCAATAAGGGAGGCCAATAATTCAATAGGTGCAGGTTCTGTTATTAAAAAGGTAGTGTCTATTTGTGTGCCATCTGAGTAAAAGACTGTTAGGTCATACTCCCCTTGTGAAAGATCAGTAATAGAGAGTCCTGAATCCCCAGTACTCCATTGCAGAGAATCAGAAAAAGGCAAATCGAATAAAATGGTCAAACTTCCATCAGTATCTCCAAAACAACTTGGCTGTTGAATATCTACCAATAAAGGGAAACTAGAAACCAAAATATTTTCAACGGTATTCGTTATGATAGGAGGATTAAAATCAAAGAATATGCTTGCGTGATTCTGGATGTAAGTATATTCAGGTAAACCATTTAGATGTTGAATTTGATACTTGAAATATCCATGACTTTTAGCTTCATTGGTAGTACTATCAGGGAGCAAAATATTATCAAAAACAAACAACATTCTACCGGTAGTTTCATCTAGTGTCGCTTCGAAAGGATGACTTGCACCGATCACCTTCAAGGTAGAATAATCTAAATCCCTATCCAGATAGTCCTCAACGATAACTGTAAAAGCGGTGTCTGTTCCTGTGTTTTGAAATCGAACCGTATAGTCGAGGGTGTCTCCGAATAAAGTATAATTATCCTGTCCGGGTATAGAAGGCTCCACTAGTTTATCATTGGGGTCGTAAGCACAATTAACTTGCGGACGATAAGCGATTCCATACATTGCAGAATGAATATTGTCAAGGCTAGTAATAGTCGTGTTACTGCTAAAGGAAAGAAATTCTCCAATATTATCTACTCCGGGCATTTGGAGCAATAGGTCTATTTGTCCGGTATGTGTTGGAGGTAAGTTGAAATGACTCCAATAAATCGTTTGACCCACAATGGAGTCGGGCATTGGATTTGAGCTAATAAAACCAGCTAAAGAATCTACCTCAAATGCTATAATAACATTCCCTGCAACAGTTCCTGTGTTTTGATAGTCAATCCAGAAAGGAACCTCAAAGCCACACCGTGTAGGGGCTGAAGTTATGCTAGTTAATAGTCCAACATTATCTAAAAGAGGAATGACACCGAAACAAACTTCGGCAACAGTATCTTCATTTGCCGTTACCTGTAAAGTGGAAGGAGTAGTAAACGCAAAGTCGGGAAAGACATTACACGTTACGTCATAATCTCCGGCTTCAACCGCAAAACTAAAATAGGGAGAACCTAAGGGTAAAGTGGCTAAAGCATCTGGTTCAACAACAACACTTTGAGGAAAAATTAATAACTCTCCTGTATCAAATGTTGAATTTTCATTGTCGTCTAAAAAAGCTTTTCCTATTATTTTAGGTTGATCCTGGAAATTCTCGATATAGTGCATAGATTGTTCGGTATGGATGTGTATAACAATATCCATATCCTGATCTCCATTATAATCATCAATAGAAATTCTGGAAGTATTGCCAGGGAGTGGGTAAATAAATGCCCCGTTTAGGAAAATATCAGAACTCCCAGTATTTTCAAAGAAATAAATGGAGGAAGCAGAATTATTATAAAGCATTTCACCAACTAATAAATCCCGATCACCGTCTAGATCGTAATCTCTAAGGAAAAGTTGCGTTCCGGCAGAAGAAGTAGGTATTCCAGAAAAGTTAATAGCATCAGCATAATCACCAATTCCACCATTGTTTTTACGCAAGGTTACAAGATGGTCATCATTAATGTAGATAAGATCCTTCCACCCGTTTCCATCCAAATCTTCTAATAAATATGAAGCTATTTCTGGTGTCTCCAGGAGAAGGACAGGGTCGGAAAAAACAGCGTTATTATTTTCAAACCAATAAAACCCATTAGGATTGCTATCATAACCAAAGATATCCATATCACCATCTAAATCGACGTCTTCTATCTGTATGTAATCAAAATAGCTATTCGTAATATTTTGAAATGTTGAAAAATTACCTTGACCATCTAAGTTTTCAAACCAATGAATTCCGGGATTACTTCCGCCAGGTTTATTCAAGACAATGTCCATGTCTCCATCATTATCCATATCCGCAGCATGTACCTCTTCAAGACTTTGGAAAGCAGAAAAAAGTTCATTTGATGGACCATAGTTATCGTCTCCATCTAATTTTTCGTACCATAACAATTGATCATTTCCAGTAAGGTAAGTTGCTATCACAATGTCCTCATCTCCATCTCCATCAAAATCTGCAAAATCTATATCAATAGCATTTACATCATCTATAATCCGAGGATTAGTAAACTTTAAATGGGAATTATCAAAAGACTGCCAATCAAATTTGTTGAGCGAACTATGGCTGGCTATTAGCTCAACGATACCATCTCCATTTAAGTCTCGTCCTTCCATGAAACCACCGCTAAAAAAACTTCCTTGATCAGCATCACCAATAAAATCAATTGGATTTTCAAAGGTGAAATCTGTTCGTCCAAAATATAATAAACCTAATTCTTGATTTTGAGTGTTCGAATAATCAAGCGCCAGGATATCTTCTACATTGTCGTTGTTGATATCTGCATGAGCTAAACTAGACCCGCCATAAATGGTCAGTATATCACCATGCATGAAATTTCCCAAGCCGTCTATATTTTCAAAGAGGCGAAGTCCATTTTGCGAGGTGACAAAATCCAAATCGCCATCTGCATCGATATCGTAGATGGCAGGAGGGGCTAGTCCCATAGTATCTGAGATTGTTTTTTTTGTCCAGCCTTCGTTATTGTTTAAATTATTTTCATACCAAAAATAATGATAAGAATTCGAGAAGTTTGTCGTAACTCCAAGCAGGATGTCAGGATCTCCGTCTGCATCCAAATCCGCTATTTGCATATCTTGCGGATTATTAACTAATGGCTCGATGGATTGGAAAGATCCGAAATTAGCGTTACCGTCCAGGTTTTCAAACCAACCTAAAATAAAATCATCATCATAAGAAGGACTCAGTATATCCAGATCTCCATCATTATCAAAATCTGCTAATTCAACATAAAACCTTCCATCATCAATTAATTCCACAACAGGATGAAAGTTTCCATTTCCATCAATGCCTTCTAACCAACCTATTGAAAGGGAATGGCCAATCAAAATTATATCTAAGATATTGTCACCGTTAATGTCTCCGGTTTTAAGTTCATAGCCATAAGTAAATCCTGCAGTAGGTAAATAATTAACAGCTCCAAATGTTGCGGTTTCTTCAATGGTGTTCTTTACCCAAAATACTTCTTCTCCACTGTAGCCTAATATGTCTTGTACTCCATCGCCATCTATATCTACGACGGAAATAATACCAAGTCCCAAAAACCCTAAATTAGCAATAATTTTAGGGTCATCCATTGCACCTAATCCATCCAGATTTTCGAACCAAACAATATTTCCATTGAGTCCACCACGAGAGACTATGTCAATATCGCCATCATTGTCCATGTCAGCAGGAAGCATGGCTACAGGGCTTTCGACTGTCTCGACGTCATTGCTAATACGAATAGGGGCAATTAGTTGAGCATTCAAATTAAATGTCGCTAAAAAGAACCCTATCAGGGAAAGAAATGTTATTGTTTTCATAGCTTTTGCTTATTAAAGTGATTTTTTAAATCCTTACCTAGTTAAATTTAATTGTTTAGTCTGACATTTTCTAACATTTAAATACTCTATTGATTTTTTATGAAAGCCCAAGGGAGTGTAATCACAAATTATCTTATTCAGCTCGTCGAACCTTTCGTCTTACTCCAGATTCAAAGATCTTGCTTATTGACCTGTCTACCTGTCTACCTGTCTACCTGTCTACCTGTCTA
>CAYXQH010000530.1:0-4769 GCA_964467425.1 uncultured Saprospiraceae bacterium | reverse complement strand
TTTATTGAGACAAAATAAATTATAAATTGATGATTATCAGTTATTTATGAATTTTTATAGCAAAAAGAGTGATGCAAAATAGCAAAAATGTATTTGAAAAGTGTACACCTATTGTTCATTTTTGTAAGTACTGATAGCTATGAATCTTAAAACAGCGATATGGAGTTCGCATTAAAAAATTAAATTATGAAAAACGAAATTAAACTATGGGTAATCAGCTTGCTCTTATTGTTTGTAACAAACATAGGGACGGCACAAGGATGGGAATATATTTATCCGGAAATGCCAACCGGATCTCAAGGAAGTTTCTTAGGATATGCAGAAAACGTTTTTGTTGAGGATGATGGATATCGGGTATATGGACTTTTAGATAATGAGTATTCTATCCTTAAGGTAGACTTAGATGGTTTAGTTACTTCGATTACACCAACAGAGAATTATGGAGCAATTGTAATTCAAGATATGCAAGGTGATTTTATTTTTGGTCGACGAGCTTTTGAATCACCACCTTCAGAAGATGAATTAGTTGTTTCGAAAGTAAATGAGGATGGAAACTTGATCTGGGAAAATACATACGGAAACCCTCTTGCTTTGGAAATCGTGGATGACCTGATTCAAGGATCAGACGGGGACTATATTTTTGTTGGTAAAAATGGATGGGGCTCTCAGTATTCTTTTGTCTATAAAATTGATTCCGGTGGCACAGAACTTTGGAAAACAACTCATTCTTTCACTCAATCAAATATTAGAGGATTTTCTGTAGCTGAAACACCTGATGGAGGATATCTTATCGCTGGATCTGACCCAACAAATTCGCAAGGAGAATTAACGGTATTATTAAAATTAGGCAGTAGCGGAAATATAGAATGGACACAGGAATTAACGGAGGAGTTTGCGGTTAAGGATTTAATAATAGTAAGTGACGGAGTTATCTTGTGGGGGAATGCTGATACTGATTCTAAGCTAATAAAAACTGATTTATTGGGTAATATAGTTTGGGTAAATAATTATCCTGATGCAAGAGCGATAAAGTTTGTTTTAACGGAAGATGGAGGGTTTGGACTTTTAGGTAGTGTAAGCGAATCATTCGGTAATACAGATATTAGTCTGATAAGAGTAAACTCAGGAGGAGAGATTATTTGGGAAAACACTTATGGAAGTAGCAGTTTAGATGGGGCTCAAGATATTAAAGCGACAGAAGATAATGGATTTATCATGGCGGGGGCGAGTTATTCGAATCCTGATAGTATAGGTGTGACGTATTTAGTGAAAGTAGACTCTAATGGAGTTGCTTTTCCTAATCTGCTTCATGGAACAGTTCACTATGATATCAATGAAAACTGTGCTATTGATATGGACGAACCTTTCTTGAATGAATGGATTGTAGCAGCATCAAATGAAAATAGCACCTTATACGGATCAACAAATGATAATGGCGAATACAATATTTCCATTCCAATTGGTGATTATGAAATAAGCCTAATTCATCCTAATGATTATTGGAGTGCTTGCATGGATACAGTAGAAGTGGAAATTACAGAGCAGTTCGATTCTGTTGAGGTAGATTTTAATGTTCAAAGCTTAGAGCAGTGCGCGTTTATGGTCGTTAGTATGAATGCTTCAAGTTTGAAGCTGTGTCAGGAAAACGTCTACTTTGTACAATGTAAAAATGAAGGAACAGTACTGGCAGAAGACGTTTTCGTAGAAATTTCATTTGATGATAGCCTGTCTGTTATCGATGCATCTGTTCCTTATTCATTGATAAGTGGAAATACCTATTCTTTTACGGTTGGTGATGTGAATTTTAATGAAGAGGAAAATTTTATTGTTAGAGTTTTTGCACCTTGTGAGGAAGAAATGCTAGGTCAAACGCTGTGTGCGGAAGCGTTTATTTTTCCTGATACTACTTGTTTGCCAATCGATTCTATTTGGACAGGAGCAAGTATAGAAGCAAAGGCATTTTGCAATGATAACGAGGTAGAACTTAGGCTTAAGAATGTAGGGACAGCTCCCATGCAACAAGCGCTGGAGTACATTGTTGTCGAAGATGATGTGATTATGATTTCAGAGCCTTATGGACCTTTAGGGGTGGACGACTCATTTTCATATATTGATGTAGCTGATGGTACCTTTTATCGAATAGAATCAGAACAAGAGCCTAATCATCCTGGAATGTCGATGCCTTCCGCTTTTGTAGAAGCTTGTGGGGAGGGAATGAATGGAGAAATAAGTCTTGGCTTCGTTAATATGTTTCCAATGAATGATGCCGATCCTTTTGTTGACATTATATGTTTGGAAGCTGTAGCGGCTGTTGATCCTAATGATAAAGTTGGATTACCATTAGGATACGATGAACCTAATTTTATAGAAAGAGGAATTGATATTGAGTATACCATCCGTTTTCAAAATACAGGAACAGCGGCGGCAAGTGTAGTCAGGATTACAGATGCGATATCTGAACATCTGGAAATCACAAGTATCAGACCTGCAGTTAGTAGTCATGATTATCAATTTCAATTAACAAGTAATGGTGTCGCTCAATTTATTTTTGAAAATATAAACTTACCAGATAGTCTTTCTGATCCGGATGGTTCGATTGGATTCGTTACTTTTAAAATTTCTCAGAAAGCAGACCTTCCGATTGGAACTGAAATTTTTAATGAAGCGGATATATTTTTTGATTTTAGTTCAGCTGTTAAGACTAATGAAACCTTACATACTATTGGTGAAAATTTTATTACGGTAGATGTTGGCGAAATACTTAGACCAGATCTTTCACTCAAAGTATACCCCAATCCTTTTGAAGCGATGACGACTTTTAAACTCGAAGGTGATTATTCAGGAAATTTGAACTTGGAAATTTATGATGCAATGGGTAGAGTAGTTCGGGTAGATCAGTTTAATGGGCAACAACATCAATTTTATAAAAATAATTTAGCGGCTGGAATTTATTTTTATAGTATAAAAGATAAAGCAGGAATATTAAATACTGGAAAGTTGGTGGTGCAGTAGTAGACTTCAGGGATCAAAGGTCAAGCAACATGACCTTTGATCTCTGATCTTTGTCTAATTCGCAGAATTCAGCCAAGCTAAAATGTCTCCTGTTTTTTTTGATGCAATAGAAGCAGGTAGATCAACCCACTTTTTAGAAAACATATCGATCACGACTTTGCGTTCTTGCGCAGCATTGGTTTTGTCATTAAAAATAATGAAACGATTGTTTCTTACATTTTTTGCAACACTGGTGTTCACTTTCAAAGGTTGCGGAAATAATTTGGCTACTTCGAAAAGATTGCCACCGGCGTCAATATCTGTGGTAGGAAGGATTGCTTGAAAACCACTTGGACCATTTTCTAAAATAAAAAGATAGTTGTACTCGCCAGTCTTAGGAATATTATATTCCGCAACTGGAATAACAGGAGTAGGGCTTTGTGGATTTGAAATATTAAAAGCAAAAGGTCCATTATCAACAGAATGTCCCATTAAATAATTACCCCAAATAGTGAGCCCTTTGATCATACCGGATTGCGCATCAACAGCGTCTTTTTCTCCCAAGAATTTTGGCTCAATCGGACCAACTAGTTTTTTGTTTTTTACATCATAAAAATATAGGGTATTAAATCCCTGAATGGCTAAGATTTGATTGGTTGGTTCATAAGTTGGTGTGATCAGGTAGTATGGGAAGTCAGCACTTCGATTAATTGGTAAAGTCTGTTCTAAAATCGAGGAGCAATCAGTTGTGTTTACCACGCGAAGTATTCGATGACTATCTCCGAGTGTTTTATCGGCGGTACTTGCATTAGCAGATATAGAAACTTGTTGAGACATCCCTTGAACAGCAAAAACGTTTTTTTCAAAATGTTTATCTGTTACGGTACAGTTATTTGTTGCTACTGTTTCAGCTGTTGAATTATCCGTCGAAGCTTGCCCTTCCGTGGATTCAGTCGTAGCGGTTTCAGTATTAGAGGGAGTAGTTTCTGTTGAATGTTCTATAGTGGTGGATCCACTATCGCCACTTACTCCAGGCTCTTCACATGAAACAAAAAGGCATACGGCCAGCAATAAGATAAGTCTATTGAAAATTGTCATCCTTCAAATATTTTCCTGCAATTTATGAAAAGCGAAGGAGAAATGCTTGAGAGCTTGTCTAAAATCCAAAGAGTAAATTATTTTAAACTAGCTTTTTCTAAATTTCAGGCGAGTTTCCAGGGCATAAAGATCAATAATGACCTGATCATAAATGTCTCCAGAAATAGTATCTCCTTGATAATCTATTTCTTTGGCTTGCTTGACAGAACCATCGCCATTGTTCAAGGTAAGGGTCGTTTTTAACGGAATTAAGGTGAGGCGACCACCTTCGATTTTATACTTTCCACTGAGAATAGCCTGGTCGTATTGCTTATATTCCTCAGGCTTATTTATTTTTAATTGAAACGTTTTCTGTTCAATCAATAATAAACTATTTTCATCGGCATAGCTACCAAATATTTGATTCATACGCGGATCAACCTGCCCGTAATTCTTTTCTTGAATCGATTCATGATCGTTGGAGCGAGGACTTTGCTCTGCATATCCTTGTCTTTTTCTATCCCATTTACGTTTATAATTTTCAAACAATTTTTCAATAGCAAATGGGGAAATTTCATCGTCGAAGATTCTTAGTTCATCAATATAGCCTTTCATGTTTCTGGTGCCATCTACACCTTTACATGGCGTACCATTTATTTTAAAATCTACCAGGTCGGAAATACCAATGACGTAATTGATTT